>JBCCUY010000196.1:0-6658 GCA_039196145.1 Bacteroidota bacterium | reverse complement strand
CCATAGGTATCGGTAATAAAGTCGTCAACATAAGGTTTTAGATATTCCATCCAAATTTTTTGCCCCTCCCATTCGTAACCGGTTGGAGATGCATTATTTAGATATTTTTCAAAGAATTTCAGGGACTTTGCAGTGATGATTTTGGATGTTGCCATGTACTTGGTTTAGTCCACAAACATAACAATATTCACTTTTATTTAATAGCCAATTGTTAGCTTTATCCTTAATTTTGGCAGGACTTTGAGAAATGGAAAGCATGTTGCGTTATTGCGTTTTGTTTGGTTTTTTTATGTTGGGAGTACTTGGTTTTTCCCAGGAAACCACACCAAAGGATTCCATAACTGATTATTATGTCAGGTTCGAAGGGGATTCCATTTTGTACAGTTCCATTGCTTTGGATGAAGTGTATCTTTTTGGCAAGTTGGAATTTGCCGACAGAAAAGAAAAACTTCGCTATTATATTCTACGGAGAAAAACACTAAAGGTTTACCCCTATGCCAAGTTGGCCGCTGAACGGTTGGAAGAGATGAACGATAGCCTTTTGAAAATCAAAAAGAGAAGGCATCGCAAAAAATATACAAAGACGGTTCAAAAGTATGTGGAGGGCGAATTCTCTGATGAACTGAAAAAATTAACCCGGACCGAAGGTCAGATACTTATTAAACTGATTTATCGACAAACTGGAAAAACCGCTTTCAACCTGGTGAAGGAGCTCAGGAACGGCTGGCGTGCATTTTGGTATAATACCACGGCCAAGGCTTTTAAAATTAGCATAAAAGAGGAGTTCCATCCAGAGAAAATCCATGAAGATTATCTTATTGAAGATATCTTACAGCGTGCTTTTGCAGCTAAAAAATTGGAGCGACAGAAATCAGTTTTGGATTATGATTATGCCCAGTTGAGCAATAAGTGGAAAAAGGAAAAAGGAAAGAAAAATTAAGTTCTCTTCTTTTTTCCAAATAGCGCATCCATAAAGATTTTAATCGTGTAAAACCCAAAGGATATGGCCACAATGGCCAAAAGAATTCCGATGACCAGAACAGGAACATAGGCAGGGTGCTCTTGGTTCTTGAAAGCTTGGGAAATCACAACAGGAGCTAGAAACATCAGCGCAACGGTATACCCAACAAATTTCAATCCCTTTACCAACAATTTTTTGTCCGTATGCATAGCCGCTAAAATAGGAATATTAGCTTATATTTAGAGTTGGTCCCTTTAAATGATTAAGATGGAAGTCCTTGTTTTGGCGCTCGTGATCGTATTCATAATCGTAGCTACGGTGCGATTCAAAATGCATCCAGTATTCTCTTTGGTTATAGCCGCCGTACTTTCGGGTTTTTTGCTTGGACTCACTCCTTCGGAGATTATGAAAGGTATTGGTGAAGGGTTTGGGAAAACACTTTCAGGGATCGGATTGGTAATTGCTTTTGGTACCGTTATTGGCATCTATTTGGAAAAGACCGGTAGTACCAAGGTCTTGGCGCGCTCCATTTTAAATGTTATTGGTTTGAAGCGGTCTCCCCTTGCCATGAATCTTGCGGGATACATAATCTCCATTCCCGTGTTTTGCGATTCAGGTTTTATCATTTTGTCATCATTAAATAAGGCTATTAGTAAAAAAACGGGGATTCCGGTTTTGGTTTTTGCAATTGCCCTTGCCTCGGGATTGTATGCGGCCCATGTTTTTGTGCCACCAACACCAGGCCCGCTTGCTGCTGCAGCCATCCTTGAAGCTGATTTGGGAACCGTCCTACTTCTAGGGTTGGCAGTTTCCATTCCAGTATCATTGATGGGTTATGTTTGGGCACAAATTATAGGCAGAAAATTAACCCAGGAGGCCAAGGACCTTGAACCGCTATCTGAAGGAGAAGAGAGTCCTATGGATATCAAACCAATTGCTGCCTTTTTGCCTTTGTTGACCCCTATCTTCTTGATTGCGTTTAAGTCCATTGCAAACTATCCGACTTTTCCTTTAGGTAAGGGTCCTCTTTTTATGGCCTTGGACTTTTTAGGGAGCCCAATAATAGCCCTGATGATGGGTGTGCTTCTGGCTTTCTTACTGGCTAGGAAAACTCCACAGAAGGAGCGCAAGGGCTGGGTGGCAGAAGCCTTTAAGCAAGCTGGTTCCATAGTTCTGATTACCGGAGCGGGAGGAGCGTTTGGTGCCATACTCCGTACACTGGATATCGCCGAAATCTTTAACATCACCGGAAGCTCAGGGGTAGGCGGTTTACTTATTGCTTTTGCAATCGCCGCTTTTTTAAAAACGGCCCAAGGTTCTTCCACTGTTGCCATTATTACCACCTCGGCCATTATAGCCCCCTTGTTGGATACCTTTGGTCTAATCGGTCTAACCGATAAAGCGCTTGCGGTATTGGCTGTTGGTGCAGGGGCCATGACCGTATCCCATGTAAACGACAGCTATTTCTGGGTGGTGTCCCAATTTTCAAATATCAATGTAAAAACGGCTATAAAAGGCCATACTATGGCAAGTTTGGTTCAGGGGCTTACAGGAATCCTTATTATTTTAGTGCTGTACTCCTTACTCTAATTAGGGAATGACAATACTTTTTTTGTACTCTTCCACAACAGCAAAATAGCCCAAAGGAAATCGATTTGGTATTTTCAAATTGTCAAAAAAGTCAATATTATCTAATTCTGTAATGTCAAAGATGTTCCCTCGAACCGTGGTGGCAGGGGTTTCAAAAACCCCAAAATCTTCCTCACTTTGTTCAATTAACTTATTCATATAGTTGTAAAATTCAAGATCCGCACCCAGCACGCTTATGGTGATTTCTTGACCCGACTCAAATTTTTCATCGTAGAAGTAGGAAAAACTAAATTGTTGACCTTGAAAAAATTGATCTTCCAAGGTGACGAAATTCCCAAAGCCCAAGTCAAAAACATAGAAATCGTTTCTGTCAGGGTCATCTGTAATGGTAATGATTATTTCTGTCTCATCTTCATCAAAAAGCGTATTGGTCCCTAGTTGTAGACTGTCAATGGGCACTGTTGGAACATAGGCCGTGCTGCCGTAATAGCGTTTGTCCTCCCAACTAATTTGTAATAAAAGCTCTTCGCTTGCGGCAAGGTTTTCTCTTGATCTTACACCTTTATATACACCGGAACCTGGATTTTCGATATCTACAAGTACTGCACCAGCTAAGGTGATTTGCTTCAAATTGGTCACTGGAGTTTCCCCAAAAAAGGAATCTGTAAGACTGACTGCCACTTCAACATTCACTATGTTAACGCTGGGGTCAATGCGAACCAAGGAATTTATTATAAGTCTTGGGTCTTCGGAAGGCACATCAACATCTACTACGTCTTCGCAGGACATTGCTGAAATCATTAGGATACAAAACGAGATGTACTTTAATGAATTCATTTTGGAAATATTTACTATTCGATCGTGATGGTCTGTTTATATTCTTGAACAATAGCGAAATAACCAAGTGGAAAAATATCAGGTTGTTCCACGTTGTCGAACACATCAATGTTGTCCAGCTCTGTTACATCAAAAATGTTTCCGCGTACCGTGGCCACTGGTGTTTCAAATACTCCTTGGTTGTCAAAAGTTTGCTCAACCAGCAAATCCATATAGTTAAAAAATGGGCGATCGGCCCCTAAAATGCTAACCGTGATCTGGTCACCTGGTTCAAGGGTTCTTTCCGGGAAATAGGAAAAATTGAACTCTTCTCCATTGAAAAACTCATCTTCCAAGGCCAAAAACTCACCTTCGCCAAAATCCATGACGTAATAATCATCGGTATCGCCCCTGTCCGTAATGGTAATTTCCAGTTCCACATCATCGTCGTCAAAAAGGGTTTCATCACCTTGTTGCAGATTATCGATAGGGACAGCCCTAGCATATTCAGCTCGAGCAAAATAAAGTCGTCCCTCGTGGGTTAGCTGCAAAATAAGTTCACCATTCGCAAAAAAGTCAAGCCCTACTGGGTCAGGGTCTTGGTAAAGGCCAGAACCTTCTTCTATTTCTTCGAGTACTATAAAACTATTCTCCCCAGCCACTGAAAGCGCTAGGTTGAGGATACTGATGTCTGTTAATCCGGTCACTGGAATAGAACCAAAAAAGGAACTGGTAAGCGAGACCTTAACAATAGGGCGGAACAAGGCTTGACTCTCATCAATTCTTACCAAGGCTTCAACAATAAGTCGAGGCTCCTCCTCCGGAACATCTACTTCCACTACGTCCTCGCAGGAAAACAGTGCGAGAAGAATACACAGGTATGGGGTTATCCTTTTCATATGACTGTTTTAAAATTTAAAATTATAGGTAATAGCCGGTACAATTCCAAAAATGGATGTCCGTATCGCTTCATTTCTTCCAGTATCCTGGTTTTGTCTAAAGTTGATGGAGGCTGCATTCTGCCTACTGTATACGTTGTAAATGCTAAAGACCCACTCGGATTGAAAGCTTCTGTTTCTGTTCGATTTGGGTTTGAGCGTGGCCGAAACATCCAAGCGATGGTAATCGGGAAGCCGTTCCTCATTCCGAAGTCCATAATAGGGAATGACCAACCCTTGGAACTCAAATTGTCCTATGGGGTAATTGGTAGGCTGACCGGTCTGATAAATGAAATTGGCGTTGAAATTCCATTTGTCATTCAGGTCATAGCTCCCGTACAGGGCAAGATCATGGGTCTTATCAAAAGGAGTACTATACCATTCCCCTAAGTTGATTCCAGTTTCCAAATTTGAACGTCCGTTGTCAAAACTTGGTGTTCTTCCTGGGGTTCTTTGCTCCGATCTGGAAAGTGTGTAGGCCAACCATCCCTTAAGGCGACCTTCATTTTTCCGAATCAGAAGCTCCAGACCGTAGGCCCGTGCCTCTCCATTTAGTATAACCTGTTCTATGGCATTGTTGGCGATAAGATTGGCACCATCTATATAATCTATTCGGTTTTGTATGTCCTTGTAAAATGCTTCCATCTCAAAGGTATATTCCCCACCATTAATGTTCCTAAAGTATCCCGCGGCATATTGATCTAACAATTGTGGTTCTATAAAGGGGCCACTTGGCGTCCACACATCCAGCGGGGTGGGGGAGCTGGTATTGGATAACAAGTGTAGGTATTGGGCCAATCGGGTGTAACTGGCCTTTATTGAGCTTTTACCGTTGAAATTATAGGACATGGAGACCCTTGGCTCAAAATTGAAGAATTTTTTCAGTGTTCCGCTTCTCCCCGGACTTATGGTATCAATGGGGTCAGCTTCGGTATAGACCAAGGTGAATGGATCAAAAAAGACCGGATCGTTGTTTTCATAGACAAAGAACTCATCCTGGCCAAACCTATTGAACTGACTTACACGAAGTCCGTATTCAACACTAAGATTTTCCGATACTTTTTGTTCCACATCAACGTAAAGGGCATTTTCATTAGCATACTTTTTGGTCAGTTGCTCCTCAACAATGCCTGATTCCGGACTATTGGGCGTGATTTTTCCAGGATTGAAAACATAGTAAATATTATGCAGTCCATAGTTGATCTGAACCTTGTCGTTGATATAGTGCTTTAGGTCATACTTGAGGTTGAAGTTTTGGATACCTGAATCCCACTCGAATCCAACAAAGTCCAATTCCAATCCATAGAAATAGTCGGAATAGATCAGCGATAAATTGGAAAAGAGCTTGTCCGAAAACAAATGGTTCCATCTAAAATTTCCAACCGCGTTGCCATAAGTATTCACAAAACTGTCATTGATGCTAAAAAGGTCACGTCCAAAGTATCCTGAAAGAAAGATGCTGTTCCTTTCGTTTATTTTGTGATTGAGTTTGGTGTTCAAATCAAAGAAGTAGGCCTTGTTGTCAATATCGAAGAGTGGCAAAAACAGGTGGGCATATGACGCCCTCCCACCTGCCAAAAAAGCGGTTTTGTCCTTTACAATTGGACCTTCAACCAGCAATCGACTTGCTACGGCCCCTATTCCGCCATTTACCTTGAACTCCTTACTGTTCCCTTCTTTTTGAAATATCTCCAATACCGAGGAAACCCGTCCTCCATATCGCGCTGGGATACCTCCCTTGAACAGCTTGACATCTTTGATGGCATCTGGATTGAAAACGGAGAAAAAACCAAACAAATGGGAAGAGTTGAAAACGGTGGCCTCATCCAATAGAATAAGGTTTTGGTCAGCAGCACCCCCCCGTACGTTAAAGCCCGAGGATGCTTCACCCGCATTGGTTACCCCTGGAAGGAGAATGAGAGATTTGATCACGTCCGCTTCACCCAAGACTACAGGAATTTGTTTTATGGTCTGCACCGCAAGTGTGTTCACGCTCATTTGGGGTTTTCTAATATCAAGGCGCTCTGCATCATCGGTTACTACCACCTCGTCCAGTTCCTCCACATCCTCAAACAGATTGAAATCTTTTTTTATGTTCCGGTTCAGGTCTATGGTCTCCCGAAGATCGCCAAAACCAAGATAGCTTACTACTACATCGTATTCACCAGCGGGCAATGTAATGGAGTAGAACCCATACTCATTGGTGGTGGCACCGGTCTTTAGTTCTGGGAAGGCAATGGTAACACCAATCAGCGTTTCGTTACTTTTTCCTTCGGAAACAGTTCCGCTGAGGGTGTATTTTTGTTGTGCATTTATTATCAAATAGGGGAAAAGAAGAAGAAGCAAGAATGTG
>JBCCUY010000195.1:0-6660 GCA_039196145.1 Bacteroidota bacterium | reverse complement strand
TTTTTTACGCTGTTCCGTATAGAAAGAGGTTTGGTGGTACTTCTTTTTGCTGATTTTGAAAAAGTCTTCCAAATCCGTCGGAGAATTCAAAAACAGGGGAGAGTCCAAAATAGTATATGACATCCCATGTTTCTCACAGGTCATAAGAACCCGCTTTTTAAGCCAATTGTCTGTAGGGTCTATAAAGTTGATATGGTCAACATCTTGCTGTGCCAGAACCGAAATAAGTATCCGAACATCAGAATTATTGTCGGCACTTTCTATATAGGTGACTTCCCATCCCTCGGTAGTTAGAAAGTTCTCATAGGCTTTCATAGTTGCCCTATGAAAAGCTATTTTCTGCTTGTGAAAAGGGTACTGCCTGAAAAACAAGTGCTCCTCAACCAAAAGTAAGGGAACTTTCTCCTTAAACAGGGGAGAATCCCTAAAGAGTTGATGCGGAAATATGAGATGGACACTACTCATTTATGTCTTGTTTCTTCTGCAACGTTCACTGCAGTAGGTTACGCTTTCCCAGTTTTTCTCCCATTTTTTGCGCCAGCTAAAAGAACGCTTACAAATAGGGCATAGTTTTTTAGGTAGATTCCGTTTTCTCATTGTCCAAATTTGGGTATCTCTGAAAGCCTTACATACGGATAAGATGCAATTTTTTTGAGCGTGTAATAGCTGTTTAATCCAGAGATTCCAACACTACGGGACAGTTCCAAATCCAAATCCCCCTCGTCATGGGCAGTTTCAGGAATTATGAGATGAACTATTTCTCCTATTACCAGCGTCGTCCCGTTCAAGGGTATGGGAATGATTTCCCTAAGATTCAAACCTATTTTGAGTTGACTTTCTTGGACAAATGGCGCTTCAAATCCAGCTAGATATTCCGGCGTTAGCCCACAACGATCAAATTCAGAATCGCTCTTTTCAAATTTAGCCGAGGTATAGTGCGCTTGTTCTGTGAACTCAGGATGCACGTGGTTAATGGAATAGGACCCGCTTTTCGTAATATTTTGAAGCGTATGGCCCACATCCTTGGTTTGGGGTCTTGCAATAAAACCCAGCAAAGGAGGATTACTGCCCAAATGTACAACGGAACTAAAAACTGCTAGGTTGGTGTTTCCATTATCATCAGTAGTTCCGATTAAATTCGCAGGTTTTATCCCTGTGGCGGAATTTATGAGTTTTAACCTATGAATGCGGTCAAGATGGGTTATATCTTCTTGGGTATAATGTATATAGTTCATTTCCAATGGGAATTTAGACAGTAGTGCTTTTGATTTCTGTGCTCATAAGGTCAACTGTTTTTTACATTTTCTCCAGAAGGAGTAAAAGGAAGGATGGTATCCCCAAACATCGAACATCCAATCACGGGGTTCCTCGGCTCCCCTGTAAGCACTGTTCAATGGATGTTCTTTGAAGTACACCTTTTTCACTGGGTAATTTTCCATCAAATTTTCAAACTCTCACACATACACCTTAATACCCTTTATGTTTTTGGAAAGGGCCAAGACAAAGTCAATGGTTTTTTGGGATACGGGATATTGATGGAAATGTGAGGGTTCCAACAACAGTATCCTATTGGCCAACACGTTCGTTTTCCAATTGGGGTCCAAGTTGTAAAAGTTGTATATCAGAGTGGGCAATTTACTATCAACAAACAATGAATCTGATTCCGGTAATTTGGTTGTTAGGTCAAGGGTTGTTACTGGTTCCAACACCTTGGGAACATCCAAGGAATAAAATGCGTCATAGGAAACATCTAGGAAGGTTCCATTTTGCTTGGTATCACAGTATTTGTTGATATTTTCCTGATTGGCGTAATATTTTTTGTTGCTGTTGGCACCTGCAACCCATTGCCAACTAAGCGCATTGCTGGCCCAATCAGCGTCCAATAAATGGAAGTACATCCATTGGGCAGATTGTTTCCAATGACTTTGTGCGATGTTGCAAGCTATAGACGCGATATACATGCGAAGATGGTTGTGCATATATCCTGTTTGGTAAAGGTTTTGGATGGCGTTGTCGACAGCTTCTATGCCAGTAGAGGCTTCCATGATAGCCTGGGAAACTTCTGTGGTTCTGACAGGATTCTGTTTGTTTTTTAAATCAACATTGATGGCATCGCCCCGAGCGATCCAAATCTGCTGCCAATAATCCCGCCAAGCAAGTTCCTGGATAAACTTTTCAATTTGATTGGGTTTAATCCGCCGGTTCAGGGTCTCAGCTAAAACCTGTTTTGTTGAAATTACACCACGAGAAATATAGGGAGATAGATAGGTGACAGCTCCTTTTAAGAAGTTTCGTGTTTTACCATATTTGATGGGTTCAATCCTCCTTATACGTTGCACTATTTCTTTGTAGTCCGTAGGAAACAGGGCGACCTCATCTTGAAACAGATTTGTCATTTGCGCTTACTTATCTTATTTCCGGATATGGCACGTTGTCTGGAACATTTGAACCTGGAAATAGCTGGATTTCTTTTCTTTATGTGTTTTTGACTAGGGCCGCTATTTTCCCGTGCACGCCATTGCCTAAAGCTGGAAGACTTCAGGTTTGCCCGCATAAGCCGGATGACCTGTTTTTCTGCTAACCCAAACTGAAACAAAATGGCCTCAAACGGTGTTCTGTCCTCCCAAGCCATCTCTATGACACGATCGAGTTCCCTTTCGTTCAAATCAATATTCTTAGAAGCCAATCCGTAAGTATTAGTTGAATTGTTCCAGTTTTTTCAAGATTTCGTTGGCCTCATAGATTTTTTGATCACTCATTTTCCTGTTCGAGGTAGAAAGGCCATGAGCCTCCTGAAGTAGTTTTTTATACCGTTCTTGAAGCTTTTCTTTTTCTGTTTTCTTTTTGAAGAATCCTAACATTGTACTTTTTTTTCAAATCTAAAAATACTAAATGTTTATCGATTTTGTAAAAAACTTAAACAAAATATTATTGAGAATCCAAAAGAGATTTTGGATAAGAAAGATTTTAGTACATGCAAGGGGGAAATAAAAAAGTCTGCGAACGGTATGTTGCAGACTTTAAAGGGTTTATTGAAAGTGACCTGACTGGGGCTCGAACCCAGGACCCTCTCCTTAAAAGGGAGATGCTCTACCAACTGAGCTATCAGGTCTTGCGGTATTGATTACCAAGAGTAGCCTTAAGCGGGTGCAAATATAATATCAATAATCTATTTTGCAAGATGATTTAATGATAAATTTGTGTTTTTTTGAAATCCATTTTAATTGAAGGAAATGAAAGTAGTTTTAGTAGGCTATATGGCGAGCGGAAAGTCGTCAGTTGGTAGGCTGTTGGCCAAGGAAATAGGTCTAGATTTTGTGGATTTAGACACCTATATAGAGGAGCAACAACAGCAGTCTATTAAGGATATTTTTCAGCAAAAGGGGGAAATTTTTTTTAGGAAGTTGGAGCACCAAATGCTGGAAAAAGTCCTCTCCGAAAAAGAATCACTATTGCTTTCCACAGGCGGAGGAACTCCCTGCTACGGCATCAATATGGATACTATTTTGAAACATTCGGACCATTCAATATATCTCCAATTGCCCGTTTCAACATTAGTGGAACGTATAGCGCAAGAGAAAGAGGAACGTCCATTGGTGAAGGACTTGGATGACGAGGAGTTAGCGGAATTTGTTGGAAAACATTTATTTGAGCGCAGACCGTTTTATGCAAGGGCCAAGTTTACGTTAGATTGTTATGGGAAGTCTGTCGAAGATCTTGTTTCAGAGATAAAGGGGAACCTACTCTAGGTAAACTGCATTGTTTTTGGCCTCAAACTCCACCCGGATATGTTCGTGCAGGGAGGTGGACAGCGATATGCCCTTATAATCTGCCTTTATCGGATATTTTTTGTGGTTCCTGTTGACCAAGACAGCTGTTTTTAATTGTTTTATGGGTGTTTTTAGAAAATGGTGTACCCCATAGATCAATGTGGTGCCCGAGTTAAGTACGTCGTCTACGAGGACAATGGATTTGTTTTTATATGCATCCTCACTTATTGAAGTACTCACTCCACTTTTAAGTGGATTTTTTTTATCCATTTTTAAGCTACAGAGCACAATCTGTGCTTCGGTAATTTTTCTTAGGGTCGTAGCTATTTTCTTGGCAAGATTCAGTCCACCGCCATCTATCCCGGCAACAACGATTTCTTTCTCGTTTACATTGGCTTCATAAATCTGATAGGCAATGCGCTTTACCTTATGCTGTATTTGTTCGTGCGTGAGTATACGGTTCAACATGAAATTAATTTAGTGCTTCCAAAGATAAAAAACAGATTACTCGGATTCATCCAAATACTCATCTATATCCCGCCTGTCCTTTTTAGTGGGTCTGCCCAGACCCTTTTTCCGATAGTGATCTTTGGCATGTTTCAGCATATCCGTATGTTCAAAAGCTTCTTTTGGCGTGGTGTCCTTTCTGTAAATGTCCACTAATTTAGCTCCTACACGGCTCTTTGGAATATCCAAAACAGTAAGCTGATAGTCAATTTGGTTCTTTCGTAGCACAATTTGGTCAAGGGGATAAATCTCCCGGGAGGCTTTGACGATGCCACCGTTAACACGAACTTGCCCTTTTTTAACAGCATTTGTGGCAACGTTTCTTGTTTTATAGTATCTAATACACCAGAGATATTTATCAATGCGCATAAGGTTGCAAATCTTTGTTAATGCAAGGAGCAAAAATAGTGGAAAATTGTATCTTGCGCAGCTAAATAAGGTATTGGATGAAGTACGGGTTTTTAGTTTTTTTGTTTAGTATTGTTTTATGTAGCTCTTGTAGCAATGATGACAATAGTCCAGACTTAGAAGCGGTTCCTCCCAGATTGTTGGCGGAAGTGTCACCAGAAAATGACGAGGAGATTAGGGAATTTCTTGAGACTCATTTTTACAACTATGAGGAATTTATGAGTCCACCCGCCGACTTTGATTTCAGAATTCGGATAGATACGATTGCCGGAGATAACGCAACCAAAACTCCATTGCTTGATTTTGTTAGGGAAGCTACGGTTACCGTTTCCGCTTCAGAATTTGGATTGAGCCAGGATGAGGATGATATTCCACATAAATATTACTACCTCTCTGCGAGACCAACTTTGGAAGAATTGGATATCATTCGCCAAGGAGAATGCGAGAATTGTTTTCCAACCGTTGCCGATTCCGTGTTTGTCCGGTATGAAGGAAAATTGTTGGACGGCTCGTCTTTCGATAGCGCACTTAACAACCCAATCTGGTTCGACTTGGCACAGCTGCAGGATCTTACCCAAGGTTTTAGAGGATTTTCTGAAGGTATCCCCAACTTGAAAACCGGGGGCGATGTTGTCATAAATAATGATGGCACATTCACCGTGGATGAATATGGCGTGGGTTTGATTATTTTCCCTTCCGGACTGGGTAATTTTAACAGGGTTAACAGCGAAATACCCCAATACAGCCCATTAATGTTTAGTATTGATTTGTTTACCATGAATCCTACCGACCATGATGGGGATGGTATTCCGTCCATAGATGAAGATTTTAACGGAAATGGATTTTTGTATGATGACAATGCTGACGTGGATGGTGAAACCACGATACGTTTTGCCAATTTTCAAGATGCTGATGATGATGGAGACGGAGTTTCAACGAGAAATGAGATAACCGATGAGAATACCGGTGAGATTATTTTCCCGTATCCCGACGCAAACAGTGATGGAATTCCAGATTATCTGGACCCTGATGTAAACTAATAAAAAAAGCCTCGATTCAATCGGGGCTTTTTTATGCTTTTAGATTTTCTTTCTACAACTTTAAGGACAGAGCAAAAATCACTTGTGATGGTCGTGAATCAACCCTTCCTTCAATATTGGTGATATTGTTAGAAATAATCTGTGCTTCGTTTTTTGAGAAGCCACGTTCATAGCGTACATCCAATCCTAACTTACCAAGATTAACCCCAACTCCGGCGTTCAGTCCAACGGTAAAATCGTTCTCCACATCCTCAACCTCCAAATCACCTAAATCATTGCTCAGGGTATATTGAAAGGCAGGTCCTGCGAAAATATGCAGCGGGCCAACCAATTTATAACCCAACAATACAGGAAGGTCCAACTTGGAAACATCATAGTCATTGGAATTACCGTCCACATCATAGGCACTCTTGGTTTTGGTATAAACCAGTTCAGGTCTCAAGTAAATCTTGGGGAAATCCAATTTGCCCCAAAAACCAAAGTGGTAACCGGTTTTACCTTCTGCACCTTCCACCGCATTCTGGGCAGAGTTGCTAATGGTCCTAATTAAATCCCCATTCTTGTTGTAACTAATTCCTGCTTTTACACCAAAGCCTGAACCGCTTTGGCCAAATGCAGCTGTACCCATAAGGGCCAACACTGCAATGAAGAGTGTTTTTTTCATATGTGCTTCGTTTTTTAATTGGTTGAAATGTATCAAAGATGATACCGAAAACTATTTTCGTTTCAACACTTTTAAAACGGCAGCTTCTATGGCTTTATTGTTCAAACCATACTTATCCATAAGTTGATCGGGGGTACCACTTTCACCAAAAGTGTCTTGGGTGGCCACAAATTCCTGGGGGGCAGGATGGTGCATGGACAACACTCTAGAAACGCTTTCACCAAGTCCTCCTAGATAGTTATGTTCCTCCGCCGTAACCACACAACCTGTT
>JBCCUY010000194.1:0-6672 GCA_039196145.1 Bacteroidota bacterium | reverse complement strand
GAACAACAATCAGCATATGCAGGCCCTAAATACGATCGGTATTGAGAAAAAGGGTGATGACTCCGACCTTGCGGTACAAGTAAAGGCGGTATCCTTAAAGGCTCTGAATCAACCCAAAAGGGCACTGGAACATTTTCAGGTTCTTTTTGATCGCGTTCCTTCGGCTTTTTTGGCCTATGAGCTTGCTGATCTAAAAATCCAAACTGGGGATAACGATGGTGCAATGTCAAGCATTGATTATGGCATTACCAATTCCAAGGACGATATGAAATACGCTTTTTATGAGCGTCAACAACCTTATGAAGTACCATTAAAAGCTGCCTTTTTCCATCTTAAAGGGTTGGTCACCTACAATAAGGACAAAAACAATATTGAAGGTGCCATAGCTGCCATTGACGAAGCCTTGAAATTAGACCCCAATTTCAATTTGGCCAGTCTTAGCAAACAGGCATTGCAGTCAAGAAAGGAAAAGCCGGAAGGGGAAAACTAGGTATTACCCTTTTTTAAGTTGGAGTAGCAATATGCTGTCCTTCTCTTTTTTGATTTCAATTAATTCCGTCACATTTTCGTTGGGAACGGCTATTGAAAGAACATAATGGGCAATTTTCCATTGCCCATTTTCTTTTTTAAGCACACCAGAACCCCTGCAAAGTTTCATTTGGGTATCCAAAAGCTCATCGAACCAAGCACAATTAGCTTCGTCATTGACGTAGATGTTCCGTTCGACTGCTGTGAAACTCCAAGCTTTTCCCTGATCAAAATAGGGCTTCGAAAATGACCTGAACTCTTCATTTTGCCAATTCTCCGTGGCGTCAGTCCCGATGAAAACCCCATCCTTGGTCATTTTCCCAAAGTAACTTTCAAAGTTAGCTTGGGCAGCCGACAGATGCCAGGCATCCAACAACTTATTTATTTCCTCTTTTTGACCTTCTTGGGCGCTGACCCAGTACAAAGAGGTCAAAACCAATAGTACAGTTATCTTAACTTTCATCTAAAATGAGGTTTTTATCCAGTTGACTGTTCACCAATACATTCAACTGGGCCCTAAATGCATTATACGCTTTGATCATCTCAATGGTGGGTTCTGTAGTCGCCGCATTGTTGACAATGCTCGCCTTTACCTTGAACAAGTAGGTCTTTACTACCCGTTGCCTGCTCTTAATCTGAAATTCATCAAAGGTTTCTGGGTATTCCGACTTGGCAAGCTCATCCTCTTTTTTGATCAACTCGTCTATGGCCAAAACCAAATCTTCATTATTTGTGGCCTTGTAGAGCACGTTAAAACTGGAGTTAAAATCCTGGAATTCCGACCATTCATTTAATATCTCTGTGGCCTCAGGATTTATGCTGGCCCTTTTGGGCATTTTTTGATAGTCGAACTCCAAGGTATCCAAACCATTTTGGTCTGAGGATTGTTCTTTTTCCTTGCAGCTAAAAAAGGTAAAAAAAAGCAAAAAGATGCATGACAATTTTCGCATAAGCGAATGTACAAATTTTAATAAAGGCTATCTTTACGGCCGAACGTAATTAACTACAATTTAAATGCAAAAACCCATTCTAATTCTAGGCGCCTGTGGACAGATTGGCACGGAATTAACCATGGAATTAAGGGCTAAACATGGTGCCGAAACCGTTATAGCCAGCGATATAAGGGAAGGTAGCGAGGGCTTAACGGATTCCGGTCCATTTGAGCTGTTGGATGCCACCAATTATGAGGCAATAGAAGATGTGGTAATGCATTATGAAATTGATGAGGTCTACCTAATGGCCGCCATGTTGAGCGCCACTGCGGAGAAGTTTCCCATGCGGGCCTGGAACTTGAACATGAACTCCCTTTTCAACGTATTAAACCTTGCCAAAGAGCGAAAAATAGGGAAGATATTCTGGCCAAGCAGCATAGCTGTTTTTGGACCTAATACCCCAACCGAAAATACACCACAGAACACCATTATGGAACCTAGTACCGTTTATGGCATTAGTAAACTTTCAGGGGAACGATGGTGTGAATACTACCATGAAAAATTTGGGGTTGATGTGCGAAGTGTCCGCTATCCAGGATTGATCAGTTGGAAAACAATGCCTGGAGGAGGTACTACGGATTACGCTGTGGAAATCTATCACAAAGCACTAGAAGATGGTACTTTTAATTGCTTTTTAAAACCACAAACCAAGCTTCCCATGATGTATATGGATGATGCAATAAGAGCAACCGTAAGCTTGATGGAGGTTGAGCCCGAAAAAATTAGCATTAGATCGTCTTACAATCTGGGCAGTATGAGTTTTTCACCATCGGAAATGGCGGATAGCATTAGACAACATCTCCCAGATTTTGAGGTTGGTTATACTCCGGATTTCAGGCAGCAAATAGCCGATTCATGGCCCAGTAGTATCGATGACAGTGTGGCCAGAACAGATTGGGGATGGAAGCCGCGGTTTGATTTGGACGCTACCACAGCAGCAATGTTGGAGAACTTAGGTTCAAAAAACTAGTACCATTAGCACGGAAAACAACCAGCGTTTACGATCGGTTGATATCAGACTTTCCACCTGTCTTCTTCAGTAGTTTGATGTGATGGATTTCCACTCCTTTGTCGATGGGCTTTAGCATGTCGTACATGTTTAGGGCCACTACACTTGCGCCATGCATGGCCTCTACCTCTACCCCGGTTTTGTAAAAGGTCTTGACCAAGATTTCCACAGTGATTTCCAGACCGTTTATGGTGAAATCAACGGAACAATGCTCGACTGGAAGCGGATGACAGTCCGGTAGCAAATCTGCGGTTTTTTTAACTCCCAGGAAACCTGCAGCCTTACTCATGGCAAAGACATCTCCTTTGGGAACCTTACCCTCTTTGATTGCGGATATGGTCTCATCGGAACTTACCTTGACCACGGCTTGGGCAATAGCAGTTCTATGTGTGGATTGTTTTTGGGTAATGTCAACCATGATCTATGTGTTTACCTTCCATTGGTAGGAATCATCCTCGAAAAGCTCTTTTCCAAAAACAGGTACCTGTGATTTTATTTCTTCAACCACAAACCGGATTGCCTCAAAAGCGACTTTTCTATGAGGCGAGGAGACGAACACAAATAAACAGAGCTGTCCAACAGCAACTTTTCCAAGACTATGATAGATGTGCATACATGTTAGGTCATACTTATCAAAGGCTTGTTCCCTAATTTCATGGAACTTAAGATTGGCCATTTCTTCATATGCGGTGTATTCAATGGCGCTGACCGTCTTGCCCTCAATTTCATCTGCCCTTACCTGTCCCAAAAAAATATCATGGGCTCCAATTTGGGTCTTATGTTGGTGATGCGCTATGGAATCTGCAATAAATGTGGGACTTATGGCACCCTCAACAAATACATTTTTGATTTTCTTCTCCATTTGGACCTCGTTTTATGCTAAGGTAACCAAGAAATACGAAAGAAAAGTAGCTGCGGTAAGAATCAAACCTTTTACACTGGTTTCAATTTTACCATATGTGATGTACAGGTTTAGATATTTAATGGCAATACCAAATTTTATTTGAAAGTTGACCCAAAGACCTTGGGCCCGCCCTATTTTTTAGAACCGTGAAATTTACCAGTTTGGTTTATAGATAACGGGTATTTTGACTCTTTCAGGCCATAAAGCTTAAACAAAACGGTATTTCTTCATCTTTCATAACGGAAGTCTTAAAATAATTTCTAATTTGAATGAATTAATCCGATAACCAACCCATACTCTGATTTAGAATGGACTATTTCGTCATAACCAGCATTCTTGTCTTTCTATCCGCCGTTTTTGGCTATGTGAACCTTAGGGTTTTTAAGTTACCAAATACCATAGGGTTAACCTTAATCACTATTCTTTTCACCTTGGGTGTTTTTGCACTTAGCTATTATGATGACACCCTACTTAAAGCGGAACGGTTCATCATCTCAAAAATAGACTTTAAGGTAGTCCTACTCGATATCATGTTGAGTTTTCTTCTTTTCGCTGGTGCACTCCATACGGACCTCAACAAATTAAAGGAGCAACGTTGGCCCGTTTTGGTGTTTGCAACTTTCGGGGTGTTGGTGTCCACATTTTTGGTGGGAACTGGGGTATACTATTTGTTGATTCTACTTGGCCTTCAAGTTAAATTCGTGTACTGTCTGTTATTCGGTGCTTTGATTTCCCCGACCGATCCTATTGCTGTTTTAGGGATCTTAAAAAAGGCCGGGGCGCCTAAAAAACTGGAGATAAAAATCGTTGGGGAGTCCTTGTTCAATGATGGGGTGGGGGTAGTGGTGTTCCTCACCATTTTTGGTCTGGCCAGCGGGTCAACAAGTTTTTCGTTGCAAGGTGTGTTGGAGCTTTTTGTGGTCGAAGTTTTCGGAGGCTTGCTTCTGGGACTTGTTCTGGGTTGGCTCACCTTTTATTTTCTCAAAAAGATTGATGATTACAACATAGAAGTGATTATTACCCTTGCCACTGTCATGACAGGTACCGTTATCGCCACCCAATTACATGTCTCTGCTCCTTTGGCCATGGTGGTCGCTGGACTTATGGTAGGAGGTACTAAAACCAGGGAACATGCCATGTCCGAACTGACGGAGGACTATGTAGACAAATTTTGGGAGTTGATCGATATTCTCTTAAATATGATTCTGTTCGTGCTGATCGGAATGGAAATGTTGGTCCTGGAATTCAACACCACCTATATCTATGCCGGACTGTTGGCCATACCCATTGCTTTGGCATGTAGATACCTCTCACTCGTTGTTCCCGTCAAGTTGTTTCAAAAACGGTTGGACTTTGTTCCCAATACAACACTGATCATGACTTGGGGAGGCTTGCGGGGAGCAATTTCCATAGCCCTGGCGTTAGGATTGACCGAATCTATGGAAAGAGATCTTTTTCTAGTAGTCACTTATATCATTGTCATATTCTCCATATTGGTTCAAGGGTTGACCATAGAAAAGCTCATTGCCAAGCTTAAACTCAATACCAATGAAAAAGAATAATGTTTTTTGGCACATTTTGAAAACGCGTATCAACTACCAATGTATGTATTGCATTGAATTAGAAACCATTGTATGAAGCCCAACAAAATACTTTTTGTCCTTCTTTTTCTTTTGGCCGGTCTTTTATCGGGATCTGCCCAGGAAAAGCGCACCTATAAAATTGGAGTGCTCCTTGACCGCGTAACCACGGAGTTGTCCCCATTAATTGAAAAGCTTCAAAACGAAATTACAGCAGTGGTCGGGGAAGACGCCATCATCGAATTTCCGCAAGAAAGCCTCTTGGTCAACGATTTCGATTTGGAAAAGGCCCGTAACAACTATAATGAGCTTGTAGCAGGCAATGTTGATATTATTTTGGCCTTTGGGGTACTCAACAATGAGATTATCAGCCCTATGACCGTTCATCAGAAACCTACCATACTTTTTGGGGCGGTAAATCGTGATGTACAACAACTGGACCTTTCCAAAACCAGTTCAGAAATTGAAAATTTCACCTATCTCATAGAATCGGAATCCTATCAAGATGATTTGACTCGATTTAAGGAACTCAGTGATTTTAAAAACTTGGGGATTGCCATAGACGCCCCAATTGCCCAAATTTTACCGCTTAATGAAATATTTGATGCTGAATTGGCCACTTTAAATGCCAATTACCGTTTGATTCCCTTTGAGTCGGCAGATGATATCGCGGCCAATCTAGATGGGATAGACGCGCTTTACCTTGCTGGTGGTTTTTTCATGACCAAGGAAGAAAAGAAGCGCTTGGCCCAAGAACTCATAGCTCAGAAAACTCCATCTTTCACGGTAAATGGTCCGAGCGACGTAAAGCTAGGGTTTTTGGCCACTTTGCAAGCCGAAGAGAATCTGGACCAGTTTTTTAGGCGCATCGCCCTAAACATCGAGGCCTATGTGACCGGTACACCCATGTCAGAATTACCCATTTATATCGATTATAATCCACGGCTGACCATAAACTATAATACTTCTGATGCGATAGGATTTCCAATTAAATACAGTTTAATTGGGAAAACCGATTTTGTTGGCGAATTCAGGAACGTGCTCTCGGAAAAGGAATATGACCTGCTTACGGTGATTGATCAGGCGCTGAATCAAAACCTATCCATCCAGTCCTCCCAGAGGGATGTGGAATTGGCCAGGCAGGATATTAAAACAGCTTCAAGTAATTATTTGCCGTCTTTAAGCGCCGCCGGAACTGCCACCTATGTAGATCCTGATTTGGCAGAAATCAGCAACGGACAAAATCCTGAATTTTCCACCGCCGGAAACCTAACCCTTAACCAGACCATTTTTTCAGAATCGGCCAACGCAAACATTGCCATTCAAAAGAAATTACAGAAAGCCCAACAGGAAGATTTTAATGCTTCACAACTGGACTTGATTTTTGATGCGGCGAACGCCTATTTCAATGTGTTGATTCTAAAGGCCAACACCCAAATTCAGGCGAGAAACGTTGATTTGACCAAAAGGAACCTTGAGATTTCTGAACAAAATTTTGAAGCTGGTCAGTCTGGAAAATCCGATATGCTTCGATTTAGAAGTGAAATGGCCCAAAACACCCAGGCCATGGTAGAGGCCATTAACCAATTGGAACAGGGCTTTTTATTTCTTAACCAAATTCTGAACAATCCGGCCGATTTGGAAATTGATGTAGATGAT
>JBCCUY010000193.1:0-6674 GCA_039196145.1 Bacteroidota bacterium | reverse complement strand
GCAAGGCAGATTGAAAGCAGAATCTCTTATAGAAGAGCTATCAAGATGGCCATTGCTGCCGCAATCCGTATGAACGCAGAGGGTATCAAAATTCAGATTTCTGGACGTTTGAACGGAGCTGAAATGGCGCGTTCCGAGTCTTATAAAGAAGGAAGGATTCCATTATCAACCTTCCGAGCTGATGTGGATTATGCTTTGCATGAAGCGCACACCACTTACGGAAGATTGGGAATCAAAGTTTGGATCATGAAGGGTGAAGTTTATGGAAAGAGAGAACTTTCCCCCTTAGTAGGATTGTCCAAAGGTCAAGGTAAAGGCGACAAACGTGATGGTAAGAAGCCACAACGTCGTAGAAAGTAATAAGATAAAGTAAAGGTAAAATGTTACAGCCAAAAAGAACAAAATTTCGTAAAGCCCAGAAGGGACGTATGAAAGGAAATTCCCAGAGGGGACACCAACTTTCCAATGGAATGTTCGGTATCAAATCTTTGGACTCCCACTTCATTACTTCCCGCCAAATTGAGGCTGCGCGTATTGCTGCGACAAGGTATATGAAAAGACAGGGTCAGCTATGGATCAAGATTTTCCCGGACAAGCCCATCACCAAAAAACCTCTTGAGGTACGTATGGGTAAAGGTAAGGGTGCTCCTGAATATTGGGTGGCCGTTGTTAAGCCAGGAAGAATCATGTTTGAGGTAGCCGGAGTTCCTATGGACGTTGCCAAGGAAGCATTGCGACTTGCAGCTCAAAAGTTGCCTGTAAAAACCAAGTTTATCGTAGCTAGGGATTATTCCGCTTAATTTTTAATTGGGAAGAAAGATGAAACAATCAGAGATAAAAGAACTTTCAATTGAAGAGCTAAAGGAGAAGTTGGCTGATTTGAAAAAACAGCATGCCGACCTTAAAATGGCCCACGCGGTAACACCTTTGGAAAATCCTATGCAAATCAGGAAAACAAGAAGGACAGTAGCTAGACTTGCAACAGAATTAACAAAAAGGGAAGTACAATAATTGGTTTTGCCTTATGGAAGATAAAAGAAATTTAAGAAAAGAAAGAATAGGCGTTGTTACCAGCAGCAAAATGGAAAAATCCATTGTAGTTGCTGAGGTAAAGCGAGTTAAGCACCCTATGTACGGTAAGTTCGTTCTTAAGACCAAGAAGTATGTGGCCCATGATGAAAAGAATGACTGCAACGAAGGTGATACCGTTAAAATAATGGAGACCAGACCATTGAGCAAGACGAAATGTTGGAGATTGGTTGAAATCCTTGAAAGAGCTAAATAATTATGTTACAGCAAGAATCAAGATTAAAGGTTGCGGACAATACCGGTGCAAAAGAAGTTTTGACCATCCGCGTACTTGGAGGAACTAAGAGAAGATATGCTTCTTTGGGAGATAAGATTGTAGTTACCGTTAAGGAAGCTACCCCCAATGGAACGGTAAAAAAAGGTTCAGTTTCCACCGCTGTTGTGGTTCGGACAAAGAAGGAAGTAAGACGACCAGATGGTTCTTACATCCGTTTTGACGACAACGCATGTGTATTGTTGAACCCAACCGGCGAAATGCGGGGAACTAGGGTTTTTGGTCCTGTGGCCAGGGAACTTAGGGACAAGCAGTTCATGAAGATTGTTTCACTAGCTCCAGAGGTGCTTTAACAGTAATACCAGTTAAGATGAAGTTGAAAATAAAAACAGGGGATACCGTAAAGGTCATTACAGGAGACCATAAGGGCACCGAAGGAAAAGTGCTTCAGGTAGACCGTGAGAACAATAAGGCTATCGTGGAAGGGGTGAATACCGTATCCAAGCACGAAAAACCTAGTGCAAAGAATCCGCAAGGAGGAATTGTAAAGAAGGAAGCGCCTATCCATATTTCCAACCTTACATTGATCGACCCAAAATCTGGGGAGGCCACAAGAGTTGGATTTGAGGAAAGGGATGGAAAGAAAGTTAGGTTTGCCAAGAAATCCAATGAAGTAATTTAGTTATGAGTTACATTCCAAGATTAAAGCAAGAGTATAGGGAGCGCGTAATGAAAGCGCTTTCCGAGGAATTTGGTTACAAAAATGTAATGCAGGTTCCCAAGTTGGAGAAAATTGTGGTTAGCCGAGGCGTTGGTGCAGCAGTTTCCGATAAGAAATTGATTGACCATGCTGTGGAAGAGTTGACCAATATTACCGGTCAGAAAGCCATTGCAACGCTTTCCAAAAAGGATGTTGCTTCCTTTAAATTGAGAAAAGGGATGCCCATCGGTGCAAAAGTGACCCTAAGAGGTGAGCGTATGTACGAGTTTTTGGATAGGTTGATTACCTCTGCCCTTCCACGGGTACGTGATTTCCAAGGAGTGAAGGCCACTGGTTTTGACGGAAGGGGAAATTACAACTTGGGGATTACGGAGCAAATCATTTTTCCTGAAATTAATATTGACAAAATCAACAGAATCAACGGAATGGACATTACGTTCGTTACTTCTGCTGAAACTGATAAAGAAGCAAAATCATTGTTAACCGAATTGGGATTACCCTTTAAAAAGAACTAGTATGGCTAAGGAATCAATGAAAGCCCGTGAGCGAAAAAGGGCAAAAATGGTTGCAAAGTATGCAGAGAAAAGAAAGGCTCTAAAAGAAGCCGGTGATTACGAAGCCCTGCAAAAGCTTCCAAAAAATGCATCTCCAGTGCGTATGCGCAACAGATGTAAATTGACCGGTAGACCAAGAGGGTATATGAGAACATTTGGTATATCCAGGGTTACTTTTAGGGAGATGGCCAACCAGGGCTTGATTCCAGGAGTTAAAAAGGCAAGTTGGTAAACAGATAAAGAAAAGAAATGCTTACAGATCCAATTTCAGATTATTTGACCAGAATTAGAAACGCTAGTAGAGCGGGTCATAGGGTGGTAGAGATTCCTGCCTCCAATCTAAAGAGACAGATTACCAAAATATTGTTCGATCAGGGCTATATTTTGAGCTATAAGTTCGAGGATAACAAAGTTCAAGGAAGTATCAAAATTGCCTTGAAATACGATAAGTTTACCAAAGAACCTGTAATCAAAAAATTACAAAGGGTAAGTAAACCAGGTTTACGTAAATATGCGGGATCTGAGGAATTGCCAAGAGTTCTTAACGGTTTGGGTATTGCCATAGTTTCTACCTCACATGGGGTTATGACCAGCAAGCAGGCCAAGCAGGAAAACGTAGGTGGCGAAGTATTGTGCTACGTTTATTAATTGAGTAAAGAGAAAAGAAATGTCTAGAATAGGTAACAATCCAATTACAGTTCCAGAAGGTGTCACTGTTGAAGTGAAGGAAAATGTAGTTACCGTAAAAGGTAAATTAGGAGAACTTTCCCAGGAATTTTCCGGTATAGCAGTTAAAGTTGAGGACGGAAGTGTTCAACTTGAAAGACCGTCAGACTCCAAAGAACATAAAGCCAAACATGGGTTATATCGTGCATTGGTGTCCAATATGGTAGACGGTGTTTCCAAAGGGTGGACCAAGGAATTGGAATTGGTAGGGGTTGGATATAGAGCAAGCAACCAAGGACAAAAATTGGATTTGGCCCTTGGATTTTCGCACAACATTGTGATGAACATTGCCCCCGAGGTAAAGATTGAGACGATTTCCGAAAAAGGAAAGAACCCTATCGTAAAATTAACATCGCACGACAAGCAGTTGGTGGGCCAGGTGGCAGCCAAGATTCGTGGTTTCCGTAAGCCAGAGCCTTACAAAGGAAAAGGAATCAAGTTTGTTGGTGAGCAACTAAGAAGAAAAGCAGGTAAATCAGCCTAATTAGTAAGACTATGGGATTATCTAAGACGGAAAGAAGATTACGAATCAGAAGAAGAATTAGAAAGGTTTCTTTTGGTACTGAAGCTAGACCAAGGTTGTCTGTTTTCAGAAGTAACAAAGAGATATATGCTCAATTGATCGATGACAACAAAGGTGTTACTTTGGCAGCGGCATCATCAAGAGATAAAGATGTGGATGCAAAAGGTACCAAAAGCGAGGTGGCTACCCTAGTGGGTAAAACCATTGCCGAAAAGGCAAAAAAGCTGGGTATCGAGGCAGTAGCTTTCGATAGGGGTGGAAACCTATATCACGGAAGAGTAAAATCATTGGCGGAAGGAGCTAGGGAAGCAGGACTTAAATTCTAATATACTATGTACCAGAAATACAAAAACGTAGAAACAGTTAAACCAGGTGGACTTGAATTGAAAGACCGTTTGGTCGGTGTCCAAAGGGTTACCAAGGTTACCAAGGGTGGTAGAGCATTTGGTTTTTCCGCCATTGTGGTAGTTGGTGATGAAAACGGTGTTGTTGGTCATGGTTTGGGTAAGTCCAAAGAAGTAGCCACGGCCATTGCCAAGGCCATTGAGGACGCCAAGAAGAATTTGGTAAGAATTCCTTTGAACAAGGGAACCTTACCACACGAGCAAAAAGGGAAATACGGTGGTGCACGAGTTTATATCCAACCTGCATCCCATGGTACCGGAGTAATTGCAGGTGGAGCTGTTAGGGCCGTGTTGGAAGCTGTTGGGGTACACGATGTATTGTCAAAATCCCAAGGTTCTTCAAACCCGCACAATGTTGTAAAAGCTACGTTTGATGCCCTTCTTCAGTTAAGAGGTGCACAGACAGTTGCAAATCAAAGAGGAATTTCTTTGGAAAAAGTCTTTAAAGGATAATAAGAGGATATTATGTCAAAGATTAAAGTAAAACAAGTAAAAAGCGCTATCAAAAGAACCCAGAACCAAAAAAGAACTTTGGAAGCTCTTGGTTTGCGCAAGATAGGTCATGTTGTTGAACACGATGCAACACCTAATATCCTTGGAATGATTAATAAGGTAAAACACTTGGTTTCCACTGAGGAAGCTTAATATATAAGATACATGGAGTTACATAGTCTTAAGCCAGCAGAAGGCGCTGTACAAAAGGAAGGAAAACGTGTAGGTAGGGGAGAAGGCTCCGGTAAAGGAGGAACTTCCACTCGTGGACACAAAGGTGCCAAGTCAAGATCTGGTTATTCCAAAAAGATTGGTTTTGAAGGTGGTCAGATGCCTTTGCAACGACGTGTTCCCAAGTTTGGTTTCAGGAACATCAATAGAAAGGAATACCGAGGTATTAACTTGAACAAGCTTCAAGAGTTGGTGGATAAGGGAATCGTGAAGAAGGAAGTAACCTTGGAAACTTTGGTTGAAAACAGGTTGGCACACAAAAACGACTTGGTAAAGATTTTGGGGAACGGTGAATTGAAAGCTTCCCTTAAGGTATCTGTACATAAATTTACTGCTTCCGCAAAAGCCGCTATTGAAGCTGCAGGGGGCGAAGCAATAAGTTTATAAGGAAAAGAAGCATGAAGAAATTTGTTGAGACCATATCAAATATTTGGAAGATAGAAGAGCTAAGACAACGTATTATCGTTACCCTTGGCTTACTATTGGTATACCGTTTTGGTGCCCAAGTGGTACTTCCAGGTATTGATACTTCCCAATTGGCACAATTAACCTCAAATACCGAGAATGGTATCTTGGGGATTCTTAATGCTTTTACAGGTGGTGCATTTGCCAACGCTTCAGTTTTTGCGTTGGGAATTATGCCATACATCTCGGCTTCCATTGTGGTGCAGTTGATGGGAATTGCTATTCCTTATCTTCAAAAACTACAGAAGGAGGGAGAAAGTGGTAGAAAGACCATCAACCAAATTACACGATGGTTGACCATTGCTATTTGTATCGTTCAGGCACCAGCTTACCTTTTTGGTTTGGGAGCACTTGGAGTACCAGATAGTGCCTTTGTATTGGGCAAAGGTTTGGATTTCATTATTCCTGCAGTGATTATTTTGGTGACAGGTTGTGTGTTTGCCATGTGGTTGGGTGAAAAGATTACGGACAAGGGTATCGGTAACGGTATTTCATTATTGATTATGATCGGTATTATCGCCACCATGCCGCAGTCGTTCGTTCAGGAATTCATCTCCAGAACTACCAACAATACTGGTGGAATCATGTTTATGTTGATTGAGGTCATCATCTGGTTCTTGGTTATTTTGGCCAGTGTGCTCTTGGTGATGGCAGTACGTCAGATTCCTGTTCAATATGCTAGAAGAACGGCTTCTGGCGGGTACGAAAAGAATATCATGGGGTCTAGACAATACATCCCTTTAAAGTTGAACGCTTCCGGAGTTATGCCAATCATTTTTGCCCAGGCAATTATGTTTGCACCAAGTTTGATTGGAAGAACGTTCAATGATACCGCAGTTGGACAATGGATGGAAGTACAATTTGCAGACATTTTTGGTTTGGCCTACAATATTTTGTTTGCCGTATTGATCATCATATTTACCTATTTCTATACAGCGATCACTGTTCCTACGAACAAGATGGCGGATGATTTAAAAAGAAGTGGTGGTTTTATTCCTGGTATAAGACCAGGCAAGGAAACTGGTGATTACTTGGATAAGATCATGTCCTTGATAACCTTGCCAGGTTCTGTTTTCTTGGCTTTGTTGGCCGTGTTACCTGCAGTGGTGGTGAAGTTGATGGATGTGCAGGCAGGGTGGGCCTTGTTTTATGGAGGAACCTCACTGCTTATTATGGTAGGTGTGGCAATAGATACGGTACAACAGGTAAATTCATACTTGTTGAACAGGCACTATGACGGTTTGATGAAAACCGG
>JBCCUY010000192.1:0-6681 GCA_039196145.1 Bacteroidota bacterium | reverse complement strand
TAATACTGGAGATACCTTTTCCGCGCAATCTCAATATCTTACCCGATTGTATTCCCTGTTCCAATTTAATTCGCACCTTACCTCCAACGACATCTATTTCTTTGGAACTTCCCAAAACCGCTTCAGAAAAACTGATATAAAGGTCGTAGTGCAAATTATCGCCTTCCCGTTTAAGGGTATTATGCTCAACGGTTTCTATGGCCACTAACAAATCACCAGGAACGCCATTGCCCGGGGCATCGTTTCCTTTCCCAGAAACTTTAAGCTGCATCCCTTCCTCCACACCTGGCGGAATCTTTATGGAAACTGTTTCTTCCCCAACCTTCAATCCTTGGGCATCCGCGCCGGCCGGACGTTTATCTATAGTTTGCCCAGTTCCACCACAGGTAGTACAAGTGGTCGCGGTCTGCATTCTCCCCAATATGGTATTGGCAATCTTGGTAACCTGCCCACTTCCGTTACAGGTAGGGCACGTTTTGTACGTAACTCCATCAGCCTGAACCTTTCTGCGAACCTTCACTTTTTTCTCTACTCCATTTGCGACTTCTTCCAAGGTTAATTTTACACGTATACGTAAATTACTGCCCTTGACCCTACGTTGTCCTCCACCAAAGCCTCCGAAACCACTAAAACCACCACCGAAAGCACTTCCAAAGATATCCCCGAACTGACTAAAGATATCTTCCATGTTCATTCCTCCGCCTCCAAATCCGCCACCTGCTTCAAAGGCAGCATGGCCAAATTGGTCATACTTGGCTCTCTTGTCCGGGTCGCTCAGCACTTCATAGGCCTCAGCAGCTTTCTTGAACATTTCTTCAGCCTTCGCATCTCCGGGGTTCTTATCGGGATGAAATTCAATGGCCTTCTTTCTATAAGCCTTCTTGATTTCAGCCGCAGATGCGCTTTTGGAAATACCCAGTATGTCGTAAAAGTCCTCCTTCATATGCTATTAGTTACCGACAACAACTTTAGGGTGTCGTATGATGCGCTCGCCAAGCTTGAAGCCTTTTTCAACCACATCAATTATTTTTCCTTTCATCTTTTTGTTCGGCGCGGGTATCTGGGTAATTGCGTCGTGCATTTCAGCATCAAATGCATCTCCGGCACCCACTTCAATTTGTTCCAAGCCCTTGCCCTTAAGGGTTTCCTTAAGTTTATTGTTGATGAGCTCCACACCCTTGAACATTTCCTTATCCTCAGACTTGGAAAGCTCTTTCAAAGCACGGTCAAAATCGTCCATAACAGGAAGCAAGGAAACAATCACTTCTTGCCCCGCCGTTTTGAACAAGTCCATACGCTCTTTTGAAGTTCTTTTTTTGAAGTTCTCAAACTCGGCAAACAACCGTAGGAACTTATCTTTTTCTTTGGCCAATTCCTCTCGTAACTGGTCTTCCACAGCAACTTCTCCTTCTTCCGCCTGATTCACTTCTGCTGAGGTATCTTCGTTCAGTTCAGGATTTTCGGCTACTTGCGAGTCATTCAACTCTGCTTCCATTTCCTCAACCTTACCTTTCTTACTCATATATTGATTGTTTTTTCTTTTTTGAAGTGGCAAAAGTACTGCCATTTGTCCAAAAATGTCAAAATGTCACCAGAAAACACAAAAAAATCCGCCAAAGGCGGATACACTTCAAAACAATGGATTGCAACTAGGCCAATCCGTTGTGCACATTGGATATTTGGGATTCGTTCTCGGGCATATTTTTCCCATAAAGATTTTCCAGTGCGGCTTCCAAATTGGGATATTGGAAATCGAAGCCCTTTTTCTCTATGCGCTTACTGCTTACCCGCTGACTTGCAAAAAGCAGATATGACATTTCACCCAATAGTCCCTTCATCACAAATTTTGGAATATTTGGCAGCCAAATAGGTCGGTTCAATACTTTGCCCAAGGTCTTTATCATTTTGGACTGGGTAACCGGATTTGGAGCCACCCCATTGTAGGTCCCCTTGAGATTGTTTTCAATTAGAAAAACAAACATTTCGGCCAAATCGTCCACATGTATCCAAGATTGCCATTGCTCCCCACTTCCAAAGGCTGCACCTACAAATCCCTGGACAGGTCTTGCCATTTTAGGCAATGCGCCTCCCGAGTTTGCCAATACAAGACCAATTCTAACTTTTGCTGTCTTAAAGTCAAAATTCCTAAATCTATCCGCAGCTTTTTCCCATTCATCAACAACTTCACCTAAAAAACTAGAATCTATTTGCTTTTCGGACTCGTCATAAAAATGAGTAAGGGAGTTTGGGTAAATCCCAATAGCGGAAGCCGTGACAAAAGAGGTTATTCTTGAAGTATCAACTTGCTGAAATCCTTGGTGCAATGTCATAAGACTATCAATTCTACTATTCAGCACCTTTTTCTTATAGGTATTTGTCCATCTATTGGATATACTTGCCCCTGCCAAATTGATAACGGCCGAAACATCTTTAAGGACATCCAAATCCATTTCACCTTTTTCAGGGTTCCAGTAGTACCCATGATACCCCTCGGAGGAGGTTATTTTATTTTTATTTCTGGTCAAATAATTGACATCTATGTCTTTGGAGCGCAAAACCTTTACAATGGCCTGCCCCACCAATCCCGTTGCTCCAGTTACCAACACCTTCATACCTTCACTTTTTACAAATTTAGTCGATTAAAATCCGGATTATCGTCGCTTTACCTTAGGTTTAACAGAATTGTTGAAGTTTAAGTCCCTCAAAACCAGGCATAGAAATTCCTCTAGTATATTTTTTAGGGTTTTGTGGCCCGTAACATTTCACGCTTTCCCGGTGGACCCGGGAGGCGCTCCACCTGAAAACCCACAGCCTGCAAAGCCCTTCTAACGCTGCCCTTTGCCGAATAGGTCACAAGTACACCTTTGGTTTGTAAGGCCAAAAACATTTTGGCAAATACATCCTCGGTCCAAAGGTCTGGTTGTACCCTGGCCCCAAAAGCATCGAAATAGATAAGGTTGAACAAATTTTTCTGGTCGATATCCCTAAAATCCTTTTTTTGTTTGGTCAGTTTAAATGTGTCCGAAATGAAAACCTGCTGCTCCCATTGCGCTTGGTGCATTTCATTAAAAAGGGATGTAAGCTGCGGTGCTTCCAATTGATTACAATATTCCAATGCTTCCACTTCCTTCGCAGTAACGGGATACGCTTCCACCCCTACATATTCAACATCCAATTTTTGTTTCGTAGCTTCTTTAAATGTTATCAGGGCGTTGAGGCCCGTGCCAAAGCCAATCTCCAGGATACACACCTTACCATTATTGAACAGGCGAAGCCCATGTTCTATGAAGACATGATAGGCCTCCTGAATTGCTCCATGTTTAGAATGGTATTGCTCGTCCCAATCCTCAATTTGGATGGTTTTAGAGCCATCTGCTGTTGTAATAATCCTTCGTTTCAACTAATCAACAAAATAAATACTAAAAATCAACAAATTAATTCGCCAGAACATTGCATAACCTACACTAAAAATGTTAAATACATCAGGGATAACAAAAATCTTGATATTTCAGAAACAAACTGTTTAAATTTAAGTGAAATGTAAGCAATGCTAAGGCTTATTGTTTAATTTTATACGTTCAAATTCTTTGAATATGGAAACAATGACGAAAAATGTTACGGTAGAAAAATCCAAGACTTCCAAAATCAATGAGGTAGATTTTAACAACCTTTCCTTTGGAAGCGTCTATACAGATCATATGTTGGTCTGTGATTTTGCAAATGGTGCATGGCAGACCCCAAAAGTGGTTCCTTACCAACCCATTACGCTGGAGCCTTCTGCCAAAATTTTCCATTACGGACAGTCCATATTTGAAGGAATGAAGGCTTATAAAGATGAGAACGGGGACGCTTGGTTATTTAGGCCTTTGGAAAACTTCAAACGCTTGAACAAATCAGCGAAACGCTTGGCCATTCCAGAGCTTCCAGAAGCCTATTTTATGGAAGGGCTTACCACGCTGTTACAGGTAGAAAAGGATTGGATTCCACAAAATCCAGGAAGTTCACTTTATGTTCGTCCGTTCATTTTGGCCTCTGGAACAGGTTTCCACGCCTCTCCTGCCGATGCATACAAGTTTATTATTGCCTGTGCACCATCCGGGGCTTATTTTTCTGGGAAGGTCAAAGTTTTGATAGAAGAAAACTTTTCGCGCGCTGCAAATGGTGGAGTAGGGTACGCTAAGGCCGGAGGTAATTATGCCGGCCAGTTCTATCCCACACAACTTGCAATAGAAAAAGGCTATAACCAGGTTATCTGGACAGACGACAACACCCACGAATTTATTGAAGAGGCTGGCGCAATGAACATCTTTGTGCGTATCAATGATACCTTAATTACAGGACCTACCAGTGATCGTATTCTTGATGGAATCACTAGAAAGAGCATTCTGGAAATTGCTGAAGACCAAGGCATTGCCGCAGAAGTACGAAAAATAACGGTAAGTGAGGTTGTTGAAGCTGCCAAAAACGGAAGTTTAAAAGAGATGTTCGGGGCAGGTACTGCAGCAGTGGTCTCACCCATTGCTGCCTTTGGTTATCAGGGTACGGACTATGATCTACCTGAACTGGATAACAGCTATGCCGCCCAACTCAAGACTTATATTACGGATATCCAATACAATCGGACAGAAGATAAGTTTGGGTGGAGGTATCCAGTTGAATAAAAAGAAAAGCGCCAATCGGCGCTTTTTTTAATTGTTGAGGATACCTTCAATATCAGGTTTAAAATAATTGGGGCCTTTTAGGACTTTGCCATCCTCGCGGTAGATAGGCTTGCCATCGGCTCCCAACTTGCTCATGTTGCTTCGCTGGATTTCATTAAAAACTTCCTCAATTTTATACTGCATGCCATGTTCCAATATGGTTCCGCAAAGAATATAGAGCATGTCGCCCAAGGCATCAGCCACTTCTATCAAATCCCCTTCGTTAGCGGCCTCTAGGTATTCCTTGTTCTCCTCGTCCATAAGGTTAAAACGCAAATTGTTTTTTTCCTTCCCCAGGTTAGCTTTTGGTTCTTGGCGAACTCCAAGACCAAAAGAATTATGGAACAATTCCACCGCCTTTATTTTACTTTTCATTATACTTTCTTTGATTTAGCTTTGCATAAAAATATAAATATGTTCAGCACAGGACAATTAATTTTTGCCGGGCTCTTCGTGGTTGTTTTCGTTGCCGTTATCATTTCCACCTATAAAAAGGACAAGGCATGGCATCGCAAAAATTATAAAGGGGTAAAATGGGTGTTGATTTCATTTATACTATTCGTAATAATGTTGGCCCTGATCAAACATTTACTCAAAAATTAACAACAAATTTTACTACACCACAAAAATCCAGCTGTTTACAACTTTAATCAGACTACGGCTCGTGCAATATAGGAAAAGACGTACTTTTGCAATGTACTAGATAGCATGACCAATGATTACATTTTTTAGCATTCTATTTGTTTTGCTTGCCATCAACGCTATCCTTCTGATTTTTAGTGTAAACGGTGCAAGTGAAAGATTTAGAAAACCAATTCAAAAGATTTCGGAAAAATCGGTCACCAAACTTCTCCCCCGCAACCATTCTGAGACCGAATACAAGAAAGCGGTATAGTTTGTACCTTTAAGGTATGAAGCAGGTTCTTCTTGTTTTTTTAGGTGGGGGTTTAGGTAGCGCTTTGCGATACTTGATTTCCAAACCCCTAAATATTGCACTTCAAAATTTTTTTTTAGGCACTTTCTTGGTAAACATCGCCGGATGCCTCCTGATTGGTATTATTCTCGGGCTATCTTCAAAAAACAACTTATTATCACCCAATAGCACCCTATTCCTGGCTACAGGTTTTTGTGGGGGATTCACCACATTTTCAGCCTTTGCCTTTGAAAAGCACAGTTTTCTAAAAAACAGCGAGCTTTTCAACTTTTCCATATACACGTTTGCAAGTATTGCTGTTGGCATACTTGCGGTTGCCCTTGGCTTGTGGATCTCCAGATTGGGCAACTAGTTATATTCTGACATTGAACTTCTTGTTTTGTTAATTCCTTAACATTCCCTTAAGAATTATAACTATTCTCTTGGGATATGACCTTCATATAGGGCTACCCTAGCCACAAAATAGACCAAGTACACAATAAAATCAATTATAAAATTGAATACCCCTAAAATTATAGGGGTATTTTTTGTATAACAATAAAAATTTGGACATATACCCCTATTTTTTGATGGTCATATATGAATTAACATATATTTGACCATCAATTAACTACTTAATTATGAAAAAAGTCGAGGCAATTATTAGAAAATCCAAATTTGATGAGGTGAAAAAAGCACTTCATGAAATTGAGGTCAACTTCTTCAGTTACTGGGATGTAACAGGGGTTGGAAATGAAAAACAAGGTCATGTATATCGTGGCATTTCCTACAGTACATCAGACATTCAAAGAAGGTACTTGGTTATTGTAGTATCTGATGACTTCTTACAACGTACAGTGGATACTTTATTGGAATCTGCCTCAACAGGCAATGTAGGAGATGGTAAAATCTTCGTTTCCGATGTGATTGAAGCTTACAGAATCAGAACCAAGGAAAGCGGCAGTGCCGGAATTAACTAATCAAACTAACCTTAACTACAATATTTAAAGATTATGGACGCAGGATTATTTACAGCGAATAACGTATGGATGATGATTTGTACCGCCT
>JBCCUY010000191.1:0-6693 GCA_039196145.1 Bacteroidota bacterium | reverse complement strand
GATGAAATTGGAAAACTGGATAAGTCCAAAAATTATTATGTGTATTGCCGTTCTGGTAATCGCAGTGCCCAGGCCTGTGCCCTTATGAATAGTATTGGTATTGAAACCACGTATAATCTGGAAGGTGGTTTTATGAATTGGGAAGGGGAAGTTACCGAGTCATAGCAGCTTCTCCCAAACCTGTCGGATTGACTTTTCCTGTTCTAAGAAAGCTAGTCAGCTGTTTCTCAGTTGACACTTTTAAGTAGGGGAGCCTAGCCGACCTCAAAAACAGTTGATTTTATAACCTGATATGGAAAATGACGATCATTTTCCTATTTTAGGGGTATGAAGGAAGACCTACTCCATTTTATATGGAGGTGCGACAAGCTTCAAGGACGACCACTTACCACTTCAACCTCCGAAAATATTTTGATTGTGCATCCCGGTACCTTAAATAGGTATGCCGGGCCAGACTTTTTTAATGCAAAAATCAAGGTGGGTGGACAACTCTGGGCAGGCAATGTGGAAATGCACCTCAAATCGTCTGATTGGTATGCGCATCATCATGAAAAGGATGAGAACTATGCTAATGTAATTTTACATGTAGTGTGGGAAGATGATGTAGCCGTTTTTGGAAAGGATGGCACCCCAATCCCAACTCTGGAACTCAAAGCCCATATTTCACCTACCTTATTGAAAAAGTACCAAGAACTTTTTCAGCATTACAATCCATGCTTTATTAATTGTGAAAGGGATTTTCATGGGTTCGATTCGTTTTTGGTAAATAATTTCCTGGAGCGATTGTACTTGGAACGTCTGGAACAGAAATCAAAACAGATTGCAGACCTATTAAGAGCAACCCGTAACGATTGGGAGGCCGTACTTTTTGCCCTGTTGGCGAAAAGTTTTGGTACAAAGGTCAATGGGGATTTTTTTCTGCAAAGGGCCACACTGCTGAAATTCTCCGTAGTGCGCAAGGTCAGTGCGGATGTTGTTGCCCTGGAAAGTCTGTTGTTAGGGCATTTTGGGGTGCTTGATTTGGAGGATTGTACCGATAGCTATTTTCAAAAACTTAGGAACGAATATCGATATTTGAGTATAAAGTATGAGTTACCCATCAGTTTAGGAAAACCTAATTTTTTTGGTCTTCGGCCCTCAAATTTTCCAACCATACGTTTGTCGCAATTGGCTGGTCTGCTGGCAACTCATCAGAACCTTTTCTCAGCTCTAATGGAAAACAAAGGTTTGGATGAGGTGTACAGGCTGTTTGGCATTACCGCGAGTTCCTATTGGGATACCCATTTTACCTTTGGTAAGGCTTCGGGAAAAAGTAAAAAGAAGCTTTCAAAAAGCTTTATAGACCTCTTGATGATCAACACCATCGTTCCCTTGAAATTTTGTTATGCCGAACACTTGGGTTTGGATTGCGGCGAAGATCTTTTGGACATGGTGTCCAGGATAAAAGCGGAGAAAAATTCTATCGTAAAAAACTTTGCCAATCTGGGCTCCGCTAGTAAAAATGCACTGGAAAGTCAGGCAAAAATCCAATTACATACCCAATATTGTTCTAAAAATAAATGTCTGCGTTGTACCTTGGGGGCGGATTTATTGAATAGAAATACATAATTTTAGGGATGAGTTTGTTTTACAATACACTCTACTATTTCCAAAAAAGGGGCTTTGAGGTTTGTCGGCGCATTGCCGAAAGACTTGGGATCCGTGCTCGGGTAGTACGCACCACCTTTATCTATTTAACCTTTGCCACGCTGGGCTTTGGTTTTGCCCTTTATCTGTTTATTGCGTTTTGGCTAAAAATCAAAGATTTGGTTTATACCAAAAGAACCTCTGTTTTTGACCTCTAATATGATACGACTCTTACGTTCCAAAATTTTATGGGCCATTTGCTTGATGCTATTTGTGCTGTTGTTTGGAGTAGTGGGGTACAAGATTTTATATGATTTTTCTTGGATAGAGGCCATTTATATGACCATCATCACGGTGACTACCGTAGGCTTTTCTGAAGTTAGGCCCCTGGATGCCAACGCCAAGATATTTACCGTATTTTTAATTGTAACCAGTGTGTTCATTTTTGGTTTTGCCCTCTCGGTGATAACCGAATACTTGTTGGGAAGGAATTCACTTCAAATATTAAAAAGGAAAAAAGTGAAAAAAAGAATAGACAAATTAACCAACCATGTGGTGGTATGCGGCTTTGGCCGAAATGGCATGCAGGCCGCTGAACGACTTAGGGCCTACAACAAACCCTTTGTGGTTATTGAAAGAAGCAAGGAAATCATTGAACGGCACGAAGATGAAGTGTTGTTCGTGGAAGGCAATGCCAACGAGGATGAGGTGTTACTGGAAGCTGGAATTGATAGAGCACAGTATTTGATAACCGCAGTGCCCGATGATGCGGAAAACCTCTTTATCGTATTAACTGCTAGACAGCTCAACAAAGATTTATTCATTATAAGTAGGGCTTCGCAGGTCACTTCCCAAAACAAACTACAATTTGCCGGAGCGGACAAAGTCATCATGCCAGATAAGATAGGAGGCGATCATATGGCTTCCTTGGTAGTGATGCCGGACTTAATAACCTTTATGGATAAACTCTCCATTGAAGGGGAGCATACCACAAATTTGGAAGAAGTGGAAATCGAAGACTTTACAGATCAGTTGGATTGCAGCTCCTTGCGCGATTTGGACCTTCGCCGAAGGACAGGATGCACCATAATTGGCTACATAGATCCAGAGGGAAACTACCTTATTAATCCGGAGGCAGACCTACAACTTCAACCTAAGGGAAAAGTTATTGTTTTAGGTCGTCCAGAGCAGATTAGAAAACTCAACCAAATGTTTCAAATAGGCTAGTTTTATAACTTTTAAATTTGATTCCGTTGAATTTTTTTAGGATATTGCCCACTTTACATCAAATTAACATACCTAACTCCAAAATTATGAAGTACAGACTTCTGTCGATTTTTACACTACTTTTTCCCTTATTGACATTTTCACAAGAAACAGCCGAAGTAGGGTTGGATGAAAAAATTGACCAAGCCTTTGCGCCCGTATCGGACTTTTTCAATACGGTAATCTTTTTCGAGATTTTGGGCACGCCTTTCGTTCTGATTTTGTTAGTAGGTAGTGCATTGTTCTTCACATTATACTTTGGATTTCCCAACATAAGACATTTTGGTACGGCCATCAATGTAGTGCGAGGAAAGTACGATGATTTGGAAGGTGCTGAAGGGCACGGTGTAGAAAAGGCGGAGGTGAATATTGTGGATGGCGATCTGCCAGATACGATTAGGGACGAAAGCCATGAAGGAGAGGTAAGCCATTTTCAAGCCTTGGCAACAGCGGTTTCCGGTACTGTTGGAAATGGAAATATTGCTGGTGTGGCACTGGCCATTGCCTTAGGTGGACCTGGAGCTACTTTTTGGATGATCGTTTGCGGACTGCTGGGCATGTCCACCAAATTTGTGGAGTGTACGCTTGGTGTGCAATACCGTGATGTGGATGAAAACGGAACCGTCTACGGAGGTCCCATGTATTATATAAGTAAAGGACTAAAAGAAAGAGGATTTAAGACCTTGGGTAAAATAGCCGCCGCTTTATTTGCATTCTTCTGTATAGGTGGTTCTTTCGGAGGTGGAAACGCGGCCCAATCTAATCAGGCCACAATTGTGGTAAAGGAACTGTTTGGATGGGAAAGCGCTATGGCAGGGACTATCATCGGAGTGGTATTGGCTATTTTGGTCGGAATCATCATTATCGGGGGTATTAAGCGAATTGCATCCGTAACCGAAAAAGTGGTGCCCTTTATGGCACTACTTTATATTTTGGCTTGTTTGTATATCATTTTTGGCAATTTTGGTTTGGTAGACGACGCTATATCCTTAATTGTAACAGAAGCTTTCAATCCAACGGCAATAGGTGTTGGTGGTGTAATCGGGGTTTTGTTGGTAGGGTTCAGGCGAGCCGCCTTTTCCAATGAGGCTGGTGCAGGTTCCGCTTCCATTGCCCACTCTGCAGTGAAGACCAAATATTCTGCCTCTGAAGGTTTGGTTGCTTTGTTGGAACCTTTTATAGACACGGTTGTTATTTGTACAATGACCGCCTTGGTCATTATCATTTTTAACTTTGGCGGCGTATTCGATTATGGAGGTGATGGCTCTGGGGTGGTAATGATTGATGGGATGCCCTATGAAGGTGCCGGAATTACTTCGAAAGCTTTTGCCCAGTACATTCCATATTCCAATGTGTTCCTTACCATAGCTGTTGTGTTGTTCGCAGTCTCTACCATGATATCTTGGTCTTACTATGGTCTACAATCTTGGAAATACCTTTTTGGTAGGGGCAAAAAAACCGATTTGACCTACAAATTATTGTTTTTGACCTTTGTGATTATCGGTGCAGCCGCAAGTATGGATTCCATTTGGGCGTTTTCCGATGCTATGATTTTTGCCATGGTATTCCCAAATATGGTCGGATTGTACTTCTTGTTCCCGGTGGTGAAAAAACAATTGGGAAGATATCTCGATGCGATCAGAGCTTCCAAATAATTAATTTTCCCAATAACGTATATGAAATCCCACTTTAGGTTCAATAAACAGGAACGAAGTGGGATTTTCTTTTTGGTAACGCTGATCATAGTGCTTCAGGGTCTTTATTTTTTTTGGAATAATACCCCACCGGAAGCAGCTACATTTGCTTTGAACGAAATGGAGCAGGCGGTGGTGGACAGTCTGAAAAATGCCCAGCCTTCCAAAGAAAAGTTTGTTGCATATCCATTTAACCCGAATTACATTTCTGATTACAAGGGGTACACTTTGGGAATTTCCTCCGTAGAACTGGATAGATTGTATGCTTATAGGGGAGAGGGCAAATTTGTAAATAGTGCTAAGGAGTTTCAGGCCGTTACTGGAGTTTCGGATTCTCTTTTGGCGGCAATTGCACCTTATTTCAAGTTCGCTTCAAAAGGAAAGCGTTTCCTTAAGTCCTATAGGTACCAACAGAAGTTGGAATCGACAAAACGCATTAAGGACATCAACAGTGCAACTGCTGAGGAATTGAAAACTATATATGGGATTGGCGATAAGCTTTCCGCCAGAATAATTAAATTTAGGGACAGGCTCGGAGGATTTCTAGTCGATGACCAGGTATTGGATGTCTATGGGCTGGAACCCCAAGTGGCCCAAAGAATACTTAACAAATTCAAAGTGCTTCAACCTCCCGAGGTCACCAAAATCAATATCAACAAGGCAACAGTTGAGGAATTGTCCCGTTTGGTCTATATCAACCGAACCATGGCAAGAGAGATTGTAAACCTAAGAATGGAGAAGGGAAAAATCGAATCATTTGAAGAATTGTTTAACTTAAATGAATTTCCGATAAACAAAATAGAGAGAATTAAATTATATTTGTCATTATAAAAAACTACTGAAAATATGATTACGGATACACTGTCCATGATGAACTTTGATTATTCCGAGACACAAAAAATGGTGGCCGAATCTGCTAGGGAGTTTGCCCAGCAGTATATTCAGCCCCATGTTTTGGAATGGGATGAAAACCAAACATTCCCAATCGAAGTATTTAAGAAAGCTGGCGAGTTGGGGTTCATGGGGGTATTGGTTCCAGAAGAACTTGGAGGTTCGGGCTTAGGTTACCATGAGTACATTGCCATTTTGGAAGAAATCTCCAAAGTAGATCCGGCCATTGGTTTGTCGGTAGCCGCACACAATTCGTTATGTACCAATCATATTTTATCCTTTGGAAACGAAGAACAAAAACAACGTTGGATTCCTAAATTGGCTTCCGCTGAGTGGTTGGGCGCCTGGGGCCTTACGGAGCATAATACTGGTTCCGATGCCGGAGGAATGAACACCACGGCAGTTAAGGATGGTGATCATTGGATATTGAATGGGGCCAAGAATTTTATTACACATGGGAAGAGTGGAGATATTGCCGTTGTTATAGCAAGGACGGGTGAGAAGGGCGATAGCCATGGAATGACTGCTTTTGCCATTGAAAAAGGGACACCGGGTTTCACCAGTGGTAAAAAAGAAAACAAACTGGGGATGCGTGCCAGTGAAACTGCTGAGCTCATCTTTTCCGATTGTACAATTTCGGATGACAATAGATTGGGAGAAATCGGGGATGGATTTATTCAATCCATGAAGGTTCTTGATGGCGGTAGAATTTCCATTGGGGCCTTGTCCCTCGGAGTGGCCAAAGGAGCCTATGAGGCGGCCCTAAAGTATTCCAAGGAACGAGTTCAGTTTGGTAAACCAATAAGTCATTTTCAAGGGGTGTCCTTTAAGTTGGCCGATGCGGCCACGGAGATTGAAGCCGCAGAATTACTTTTACATAAGGCAGCTTTCCTAAAGAACGAGGGCAGGCCGGTTACCCAACTGGGCGCAATGAGCAAAATGTATGCCTCAGAAGTTTGCGTGAAAATTGCCAATGATGCGGTCCAGATTCATGGAGGATATGGCTATACCAAGGACTTTCCGGTGGAGAAATTTTATAGGGATGCCAAGCTATGTACCATAGGAGAGGGCACCACGGAAATTCAAAAAGTCGTTATTTCAAGAAATATCCTCAAGTAATTTGTCCAATTGGATTTAGTATCCGTATATTTGCACTCCAAAAATCTAAAAGAAAGGAGGTTGTAGCCTATGTTAATAATACCAGTAAAAGAAGGAG
>JBCCUY010000190.1:0-6722 GCA_039196145.1 Bacteroidota bacterium | reverse complement strand
TTTTCTGCTCATTATTTCCTGCATCAACTTCATCAATCTTTCCACGGCCTATGCCACCAAACGCGCCAGCGAAATAGGAGTGAGAAAGGCCATTGGTGCGAAGAAAAATACCTTGGTAGGTCAATTTTTTATGGAAACCTCCCTTATCACCTCCACTTCGTTTGTAGTTGGGTTGTTGATTGCCTTTCTGCTTTTGCCCATGGTAAACACCTTAACCGATAAAACATTAAGCTTGGATTTAAGTCAACCCTACCTCTGGTTGACCTTGGCAGGTGTCTTTCTATTGACCACTTTTTTATCCGGTGCCTACCCATCGTTCGTTATTTCATCTTTCAAACCTGTTGTTGCTTTAAAAGGGTTGGGCAAGGAACAGAAAAGCACCACTGTTTTTCGTAAAGGTCTGGTAGTGTTGCAGTTTTCATTGGCCTTGCTGCTCATCATTTCTGCCTTGGTCATTCAAAAACAGATAAATTACGTCAATCAAAAAGACTTGGGTATTGCAAAAGACCACATCATATCCATTCACCAAGACGAGGTCCTTACCCAAAAGTACGAGGCGCTAAAAAATGAACTTATGGCTTCAGAGGGGATTGTTGATGTTACCTTGGTTGGGCCATCACCGCTTTCAACGCCAGCCTCAAGTAGTGGGGTAAGTTGGCCAGGGAAATCCCAAGAACAGGAAAATGTGGAATTTGCCCTCCTGTGGACCGCCCATAACTTTCCACAGGCCTTTGATATCCCTGTGGCGCACGGTTCCTATTATAGGGAAAGCTCACAGGACACTTTAAATCTCGTTATTAACGAAACTGCTGCGGACCTTATGGGTTTAGGGGAAAATCCAGTAGGAAAGACCGTTCAACTTTGGGGTAGTCAAAGACGAATAATGGGAGTCCTAAAGGATTTCCACAACCGATCATTATATGAGCCCATTCAGCCCACCGTCTTTCTTTTGGACCCCAATGATGCTGGAGAAATGTTTGTGAAATTAGAAGGAACCAGAACCGAAGAAGCACTGACTTCGGTGCAAGCTGTTTTTGAGAAGGTGTTGCCCAACAACCCATTGCATTACGAGTTTCTGGATCAAGAATATGCAGCCAATTACAAAGCCGAAACTCTTACTGGCACTTTGGCCAGATACTTCGCTCTTATATCTATTCTCCTTTCTTGTCTTGGTCTTTTTGGGCTGGCCACTTTTACCGCCAAAGAACGGACCAAGGAAATCGGGATTAGAAAGGTCTTGGGTGCCAGTATTCAGAATATTACCATTCTTGTTTCCAAGGATTTTTTCAAGCTGATTGCCATAGCCATTCTCATAGCATCACCCATGGCCTACTATTTTATGAGTAGCTGGTTAAGTGACTTTGCATACAGAATCAACATTCCTGCTTTTGCATTTGTTTTGGCTGGAGGTGTTACCCTGCTGGTGGCCTTGTTAACAATTAGTTTTCAGGCCATAAAATCGGCCACCGCGAACCCCGTAAACAGCATACGAACCGAATAAATCAATCAATCAAAAAATAAATCCATGTTTAAGAACTATTTGAAAATTGCCTGGAGGAACCTCACTAAAAACAAAGCCTATACCCTGATCAATATCGGAGGGCTGGCTTTGGGAATGGCAGTTACCTTAATCATTGGGCTTTGGATGCAGGATGAGCTCACCCATAACAACTATTTTACGCATAAGGATAGAATCGCCCAAGTATTCCAATCCCAGACCTTTAATGGTCGTACCGGAACTGGGCCAGCCATTCCCAGGCCCTTGGAAAAGGTATTACGGGAAAGCTATGGGGACAATTTCAAGCATTTGGTCATGTGTTCCTGGGACAACGACAAATACCTGAAATACAAGGATATAAGCATTTCGCGAACTGGCCATTTTATACAAAAGGATGGTCCAGAGCTACTGGATTTAAAAATCATAAAGGGTGAAAGGGATGGATTGAGGGAAATCAATTCTATAATGCTAAATGAAACCACGGCAAAAGCCATTTTTGGTGATGAAGAACCCATAGGTAAAGTTCTTAAGATGAACAACCTCAACGACATGATGGTCACCGCCGTCTATGAGGATATTCCATTCAACAACTCCTTCACAGTGGCTGATTGGTTGATGCCCTGGGACAAGTATGTAGCCAACCAGGAATGGGTTCAAAATGCGGAGGAAAATTGGGGCAATAACTCATTTCAGATGTTCGTGCAAATTGCTGACAATACCTCCATGGATAAAATTACCTCCATCATCAAAAATGTTAAGAAGGACTTGAACGAGGAAACCGCAGAGTTCAATCCACAGCTATTTCTTTTCCCCATGAAAGATTGGCATTTAAAAAGCAACTTCGAAAACGGGAAGCAGGTAGGGGGAAGAATAAAATATGTGTGGTTGTTTGGTATTATCGGAGTCTTTGTGCTGTTGTTGGCTTGCATCAATTTTATGAATCTTAGTACGGCTCGTTCCGAGAAAAGGGCTAAGGAAGTTGGTATTCGTAAATCCATCGGCTCCCAAAGAGGACAGTTGATCTCCCAGTTTTTAAGCGAATCTTTTTTGGTGGTCCTTTTCGCTTTTTTCATTGCGGTCCTCATCGTTCTTATTTCCATTAATGGGTTTAATGAGCTGGCCAAAAAGGAAATAGAATTTCCTTGGAGCAGTGTTACTTTTTGGTCTACTTCCCTACTTTTTGTGCTTTTCACAGCGCTTTTAGCAGGCAGTTATCCTGCACTCTATCTGTCTTCTTTCAAACCAGTAAAGGTGCTGAAAGGGACTTTTAAAGCCGGGAAATATGCTGGGTTGCCCAGAAAAATACTAGTGGTACTTCAGTTTACAGTTTCTGTGGCCTTCATCATCGGTACCGTAATTGTGATGCAGCAAATCAATTTTGCCAAAAACAGACCTATCGGATATGACAAGGAAGGATTGATCCAGATACCCACCTTTAGCGAGGACTTCACTGGCAAATATGAGCTTATGCGAAACGAGTTCATATCCTCCAATGCCGTTGTTGAAATGTCATCTTCAAGCAGTCCAACAACCCGGGTTTGGTCCAACCGAAGTGGCTATACATGGGAAGGAAAGCCCGATGGTTTTCAAGAAGATTTTGCCTGGACCGATGTATCCCCAGAATATGCCAAGTCACTAAACCTGAAAATAGTGGCAGGAAGGGATTTCTCAAGGGAGTTCGCTACGGATTCAACCGCAGTATTGATCAATGAAACCGCCGTAAAATATATGGGGGTCGAAAATCCGGTTGGGATGCTGTTACGTGATAGTGATGAGGAAGACCCAGAACCTCCATTAAAGATTATTGGGGTGGTTCAAGATATCATTGCACAATCACCATATGAGCCGATAAAACAGGCATTATATGTGTACGACAAGGAAGGCGAGAGTAGTTTTTACAACCTTCGCCTGAACCCAAAGCAAAGTGCTGGACAGAACTTGGCCGTTGTTGAACGTGTCTTTAAAGAACACTTCCCAGACCTTCCTTTTCAATATGATTTTGTAGATGAAGAGTATGGGAAAAAGTTTGCGGCAGAGGAACGGGTAGGCACCCTATCAGGGATTTTTACCGCCCTCGCCATCTTGATCAGCTGTTTGGGACTGTTTGGATTAACCTCATTTGTGGCGGAACAGCGCACCAAAGAAATTGGGGTACGCAAGGTACTTGGAGCAACCGTCTTCAACGTCTGGAACATGCTTTCGAAGGATTTCCTAAAACTGGTTGTGGTATCCTGTTTTATTGCAGTGCCCATTGCCTATTATGTAATGAACGGATGGCTTCAGGAATATCCATACAGGGTTATTTTGGAGTGGTGGATTTTTGCCCTGGCCATGCTGGGCGCCATGTTTGTGACCGTCCTTACAGTAAGTTTTCAAGCGATACGCGCGGCCAGGTCCAACCCAATTCAGAGTTTAAGAACGGAATAATCAATCAAAAAGAAAAAATTAATGTTTAGGAACTATTTGAAAATTGCTTGGAGAAACTTTATCCAACATAAATGGTACTCCTTCTTGAATATTGGGGGGTTAGCTATAGGTATGGCTTGTAGTATATTAATTCTCTTATGGGTACAAAGCGAATCCAGTTATGATACTTTTCATGACAATGCGAATGAGTTATATCGATTAACAGCCATTGCCAATGAAGATTTTAAAGCCGCGGTAAGTCCTGCCGGCATGGTTGAAGAGCTACCCCAATTGATGTCTGAAATAGAGACCAGTGTTCGACTTAGTCCTCCATTTAAAGCTTTGTATGAGGTGGACAATCAAAAATTCAAGAGCGAATCCGCATTTTATGTAGATTCCAATTTTTTGGACGTCTTTACTTTTCCATTGGTCAAAGGAGATTCCAAAAAGGCACTTGTCCAACCGGATGGAATCCTACTTACTGAGGCCACGGCAATAAAATTCTTTGGCACCACCAACGCCGTGGGAAAAACCATCAAAGTGGATAATAATGATGTGTTCACGGTAACTGGTATTTTGCAAAACATCCCCACCAATTCCCATTTGCAGTTCGACGTTCTAATGCCAATGTCGTATAATGCCAAAACACATACCGACCTGATTAATAAGGTATGGGATAGTTTTAATTTTTATGGATATTTCCAATTCAAGAAAAATACTATTACTTCCCAAGAAGATTTGGGCAAAATGGTTGATCGAATCAATCAAATATATACCTCAAGAAATGAATTTGAAATCACATTCAACCTTCAACCGCTAAAGGATATCCATTTGCATTCGGATTTGCAAATAGATGTTCCTGGTCATGGGAACATACAATATGTGAATATATTCCTTGTTGTCGCCTTTATTATTTTGATTGTGGCCTGCATCAATTATATGAACTTGGCCACGGCCAGATCGGCCAAAAGAGCCAAGGAGGTTGGTTTGCGCAAGGTCATTGGAGCTGGGCGGCGACAACTTGTCCTGCAGTTTTTAGGGGAATCGATCGTTGTGTCCTTCGTTTCTTTGCTCCTTGCCATTGGTCTGGTTTATATATTGCTTCCTTCCTTCAATGAACTTGCCCAAAAAGAGCTCGCGTTTCAGTTGGGAGACCCGGTGGTTTGGATAGCACTTCTTACCATTGCTCTGATAACAGGTATTATCTCCGGTAGTTACCCTGCGCTATTTCTTTCCAAGTTCAGGCCTGTTCGAGTGTTAAAAGGCAGATTGAAACTATCAAAGTCCAATCTTGTTTTCCGTAATGGATTGGTGGTGTCACAATTTGTGATTTCAGTTTTACTGCTAGTGGGAACCATTGTGATCTACAAGCAACTGAATTTTATCAAGGACAAAAATTTGGGCTATGATAAATCCAACCTTATTTATATCCCCATGGAAGGAGAAATGTGGGGGAAAACGGAAGCCTTGCGGACCGCCCTGGCCGAAAATACTTTGACGAAGGACTTTTCCATAATGTCCGACCTGCCCTCTAATCTTCTTACCGGGGATTTTGCTATCCATTGGGAGGGTAAAGACCCTGATGAACAAATTCTTTTTCCAAACATTGTTGCGGACGAAAACTTTTTGGATGTTTTTCATATGAGCCTTTTAACCGGTAGAAATTTTTCGAAAAACTCTGTAGAGAACAACGATTACATCATCAATGAAACGGCCCTCGGGATAATGGGAATGGATATTGAAAGTGTAGTTGGCAAAAGCTTGACTTTTCGTGGAGACAAGGGAACCATAATAGGAGTTGTCAAGGATTTCAACTTTAAACCCCTTCAATATGCGATTGAACCCCTGATTGTACAACACGCTAGGAGAGGGAATCTTACGGTAATAAAAACTGCACCCCACAGTACGGAAAATACGGTTGCCGCGCTCGAGGAAATCTATGGTTCACTAAATCCGGCCTATCCGTTGGTTTACAATTTTCTTGACTCCAATTTGGATGCCCAATATAAAGGAGAACAACAAATGGGAACCATTTTTAATGTATTTGCATTATTGGCCATTCTTATTTCTTGCTTGGGACTTTATGGGCTCTCTGCCTATATGGCTGAGCAACGCTTTAAAGAAATTGGAATTAGAAAGGTTTTGGGGGCAAGTGCTTTGAGGCTAGTGAATATGCTTTCCAAAGATTTTCTAAAACTTGTACTTACTGCTTTTATTCTGGCCTTGCCCATTGCTTGGTATGCCATGAATCAATGGCTACAAGGGTTTGCTTTTCACGTAGAGTTGCAATGGTGGATGTTTATCTTGGCAGGGTTAATCGTACTGATTGTAGCCTTGTCCACAATAAGCTATCAAAGTTTGAAAGCCTCGCTCGTCAATCCCATAAAGAGTTTACGAACCGAATAATCCAAAACAAAAGAACCATGTTCAAACTATATCTGAAAATCGCCGTAAGATACCTGCTTAAGAACAAGCTATATTCATTTATCAACATTTTTGGACTGGCCATTGGTATTGCCTCTTTTGTGCTGATCATGTTGTATGTGAATTATGAAAAGAGCTACGACAAGTTTAACGGTTCTGAAAACGTCCATCGGGTCTTTATGGATTATTTGGAGGGGGGGGAATTTGTTCCCGGAGATGCCAATGCTTATATAGTGAGCGGCCCCACCCTAAAGGATGAGTTTCCTGAAATTGAAGAATTTGTGCGGATCAGGCGAATCCGCAATATGGTGGTATTAAATAACAATACCCCTTTTGATGGCATGGTCGGGTCCTTGGCAGACCCCGAATATTTTGATGTTTTTGACCAGGGTTT
>JBCCUY010000189.1:0-6729 GCA_039196145.1 Bacteroidota bacterium | reverse complement strand
TGAAGACCCTTCTCTGCAAAGAAACCACCGCAAAATTTTGGTTGGGCCGGCCCGTATCATCAATATTGTCCGTTTGCATATCCATGATGCCCAAACGCCAATTCTCATTTAGGTTTCCGCTCAACCTTGCTCCTGCCTTAATAGGTACCCCAAGCCCAATACGCCTGGAAAAAAATGGACGGATTGTTGGATATCCGAAACTCGCAAACAAATCGGCATTTTCTAAAAAAAACTGCCGGCGCTCCGGAAAAAACAACTCAAACCGGTCCAGATTAGTAACCTGACGATCTACTTCGACCTGGGAAAAATCGGGATTGACGGTTAAATCCAGATTTAAGGAAGAGCTAAGACTAATCTTTACATCGCCCCCTACCCTTTTCTCAAAAGTATTTTGCTCATCGAAATCTTGGACAGCTCCTCCCAGAATATAAGGAATAACCGAAAAATTGGTCCTTGGTGCTGGCGGTGGCGTATCCCAAACCAGCACACCAGTGTAGGCAAGTGAGGCTGTCGGAAATTGTCGTGGAATCGGAGTCCAACTTGATTTCTCACTGGATTTCAAATCCAACCGGCTAAAGTTGATGCCCCATTCCGTGACTCCATCCTTATATCGGATGGATTTAAAGGGAATTGCCATTTCCAAAACCCATTTGTCCGGATCTTGCTTGACTTTGGAAATCCATTTGGAATCCCAATTTAAATCCACACTTCCCCCACCAAACATGGTGCCATCCCATTGGGCTCCAGCAGCGTTGGATCCGAAAGAAAACCCAGTGGTTTGATTGTTGAACGGGTCCATGAACAGCAAAAAATTGTCGTTCTTTCCAAATGAAAAATCCCGTCTAAGCGATTCTACAAAATACTTGCCATGAACGCTATTGAAAAATATGGCGGCGAGATAAATATTCTTGTCGTCGTAAGTCATTCGAATCTCGGATGTCTCCTCAGCCTTACCAGTGTCCATGGGCAAGACCATAAAAAAATCATCAGCAACATCTGCCTGTTGCCAAGCCTGTTCATCCACAATTCCATCAATAACTATAGGCTTTGTCGTTTTACGAATATGGTAGCGAAAATCTGCATTCTTTTTTTGGGCGACGCCCTTAAAGACACAAAAATTAAGCAAGCAAAGTAGTATGGCCGTGTTCCTAACGGTCAGAAAAGTTTGATTTAATCCCATGGTTACTTAAGGTTGAAATTAGCCTTTTAGCTGTTAACCCAGTCACTTTTTATCTGAATGACGTCCAAGCGACTCCGAAGAACACCAGTCGGCTCGTTGTTTGGTTGCCCCGACGCTGTTTTTAACCTAACCATGGGGTACCCCTCTTAGCCAGTAATATTCATTGGGATATTTCACCATTTCCACTGGTGCTAGCACCTTTATCCCACCTTAGATAGAGAAAATTTAATTGGTTTTTCCATTAATTTATGGTTTAAACAAGATTTTCTGTTATGCGACTAATATTTGTTTTAATACTGATTCAAGGTTATATGGGGTCATCAAATTTATGGGCCCAACAAGATGATTTTATTGCGGAATACCTAGAACGATTTGAAAACTCTAGAAAGTATCTCATCTCGGTGGCGGAATTAATGCCAGAGGCTAAGTATAATTTTAGCGCAACAACCGAATCATTGACCTTCGCTGAAAATTTAATGCATATTGGGTACGCCATGGATTGGCATAGCCAATCATTGTTGGGCGGACGACCATCCAGGGATTGGAACACGGATAAGCGATATAAGGTGGCCAATAGGACAAAAAAGGAAATAATCAAAATAATAGATGAAACCTTCGAAGAAAGCATTAAGCTCATACTACAATTTGATGTTAAACAAATGGACAACCAACTGGATTATTTTGGACTAACAAGGAGCAAACGGCAAATTTTCTTATTGCTTATGGATCATATTACCCATCACAGGGGGCAGCTAGTTGTATACCTCCGATTGAATGACCTTGTTCCTCCAAGGTATGTTCTTTTTCAATGATTAACCAGTATCAAGCAATCCACATTGTTATGCTGCCAAAGCATTGATGCAGGACATTTTGAACTTATTGTTCTAGAAAAGAACTGATGTTTTGCCTCTTCTTTGCCATCACCGGAAATCAATAGTATGATTCGTCTAGATGAAAGTATGTCCTGCATCCCCAAGGTTAATCCCCTTGTTGGTTTTTGGATCGTTTTCTTAATCATGCCATGCTGTTGCGATCCTGTTGATAAGGATGCGATATGGCAATGTGACTGCAACTCATCTGCTGGCTCATTAAAGCCCAAATGACCATTTTTTCCCATCCCCAAGATGCATAAATCAATTGGCCCTTGTTCTTTTAGCAATTGATGTATCCGTAAGCATTCTTGATTCAAATCAATACCTGCTGGATTAAAATTTAGATAACGCTCTTTGTCAATTTTTAATGGTTCTAAGAGATATTGCCGTAAATATTCATCACAGGAGCCTTCATGGTCTGGTAAACCTATCCACTCATCAAGAGGGATAAGCCGCAGATCGTGAAACAGTGAGTTGTTTCGGATTGCTATTTTGGCCAACTGGTTGTAAAGCGGTATTGGCGAGCTGCCCGTTGCGGCGCATAGTAGCAAATCGGGATGTTTATGCAATTCCTCCATAAACAAGGAAGCTGCTTCAACTCCCAATTCCTCTTCCTTTGCGTATTCCACGATTCTCATGGATTCTCCTGGGTTTTCATGGATGCTGCAAAGCGAAGCGTGAGCCAGCCACAAACACCTCCAATAAGCAGCAGCACAAGAGCCATCCTATATCCACCCAAGACGGCATGGCCAACACTAAAAAGCAAGCTGTTCAAAAAGATTACCCCAAAAACGAAACCCAACCAAGAACCTTTGGTGGAGCCATGGTCAACAAGATCAGGTAGCTGTTTTGAAATGGGACCCCACCAGCCTTTGGGTTTAACTTTTTTATAAAATTTCAATAAAGTTGCATTATCCGTAGGTTTGGTCAAAAAGGTTACGATAATGGCAATTCCGGTGCAAACCAATAAGAGAATTGTGGCTCTGATTAGAGCTACATCTTCATGATACCAACCATTGGCAATTTCCAAAACATGGTCACTCACCCATCCAAACCCGTGCATCCATCGAATCCATAAAAAGCCATTGGCCAGAATTAAGGCGGACAACATACTCGCAATTTCGGACCAAGCATTGATTCTCCACCAAAACCAACGCAGCATCAATATGATGGATATTCCGGACACGATTTCAATGATGTAAACCCAGGCTCCAGCAATGCTATCCATTTGCCAAGCCGCCATGGCACTAATCAAGAGTAACAATACAATACTAATCCTGGAAACTAGCATATAATGCTTGTCTGTTGCCTCTTTTTTTATAAAGCGCTTGTAAATATCGTTTACCATATATGAACCACCCCAGCAAAGATGGGTATCCATTGTGCTCATGAATGCCGCCATAAACGCAGCAATCAACAATCCCTTAAGACCAATGGGCAAAACTTCATTGATCATCATGGGATAGGCCAACTCAGGGTCGGCCAACAACGCCTCGGAAGCTTCGGAAATTGGCAGAATTACCACAGAACCAAGGCCCACCACAATCCAGGGCCACGTAAGGATCACAACTCCGGCCACCGCAAACCACAATGAAGCTTTAATAGCATGTCTTTCGTCTTTTGCGGGGAACAGGCGCTGTACAATATAACCATCGCCCTGAGCCTGTCCTAGCCAAAGTATTCCCACCAAACAAACAAACCCGATCATCTCAGTGGTACTAACATGGGAGATGTCTGGAAACATGTCCAATACCCCTGCAGGTACATCACCCCTACTCGTAATCTGAGCTCCAAGCTCAGTGGGGCCACCAATCTGAACCATTACAAAAATGGCCAGTATAATGGTTCCTATAGTTCCTGCCGAAAAGTGTAGCATATCCAAGACAACCACACCTTTAATACCAGAGCTCAAGGTATGCAATAGGGCAAATGCAAGTGTTATTCCCAAAGCGAATTCGGCACTCCAACCGAGCATAATACTCGAAAACTTAAGCATGGCCAACATGATCCAGCCCATGGTGAAGCCATTTTTGAAAATCCCAAAAAATGCCGCCGTAAACCCTCGTAGAATAGAGGCGGATTTGCCACTGTAGCGAAGTTCTATCATTTCGGCATCGGTGAGGATCTCGGACCTACGCCAGTATTTGGCGTAAAAGAATACCATCATAATAATGCCCGCCCCTAAATACCACCAAAGCCAATTTCCATAAATTCCCTTGCTACGTACCAATGCCGTAACTGCTAATGGGGCATCTGTGGCAAACCAGGTGGCTGCAATGGAAGTGCCTAAAAGCCACCAGGGCAAATTTCGACCCGCAACAAAAAAATCAGTAATGTTTTTGGAGTTGTGTTTCACTACAAAAACCCCGATCGCAATGCTCAGAAGTAAATATCCAATAATAACTGCCCAGTCCAAAAATGCTAATTCCATGCAATTCTTTTTATACAGATGACCATCTAACTAATCGAGTTGGGGTAAAACGTCTTTTTGAAGAGTCAGCATTTCATCGCACATGGCTATGGCATTTCGATAAGAGTCTACGGTCGGCTCAATAAGAATGGCCTGCAAGAGTTTATCCTTGGACTGTTCCGCGTAGGCTTCCACCAATAGCTTATGAATACTCGCATGCAGTCGGATCGTGGCGGCAATACCTTCAGGGATTGGCTCCATTTGAAGTGGTTGAATACCGGATGCATCGCAATAGGCTGGGACCTCTACCACCAAATCATCGGGGAGATTGGGTATCGAACCCCTGTTTGGCACATTAACGGCATCTAACCATTGCTTTTTGTTCGATACCACCGATTCCATGATAAGTGTTGCGATTTCGCCCGAGCTTTTAAAGCTCCCATCTTCATTTTCCAACTGTATTTCTTCGGTTGAACCAACTGGCAACAGTTTCTTGCTCCAATCTTTTGTCCATTCCCGTTCGTAGTTTACCCGATCAACGGTGTACACTCCTTCGGGAATTTGATTGTTTTCCCATGGGTGTCCTTCATAGGGGTCATAAAAGAACTGTAGTTGGGGGATTACAAACTCTTCTGCCCATCTAAGATATTCCCCATAATGATTGGAAGCCGGCGAGGGCCATTGCCCAAATCTTCTAAACAGGATTCGTCCCAGGGCAAGTTCATGCCATTGGGCAAGCCAGTCCCCTTTCTGTTCTACTTCCCTAAGTTTTGGGTACAAATCCTCATCCGTCGATTTTTGTTTAATCTCCTGAAACCAGGTAAAGTGATTTATTCCACACGCTTTGGTTTGCAGGTCCTCCAAGGGCACTTGGAGCAGGTTGGATAGCTGTTCCCTTCCCATAAAAACACCATGACAGAGCCCTACTGTCTTTATAGAAGTCAATCGGGTTACGGCTTCACAAATTTTATGTTCTGGATTGGAAAAATTCAGCAGGATGGCATTTGGACACAGAATTTCCATTTGTCCTGCCAAATCCATGATTACTTTGATATTCCTTAGGGCGTGAAAAAGTGATCCCACTCCCCCATTTTCACCATAAACCTGTTTAAATCCATATTTTCTGGGAACATGAAAATCTTGTGACCAATAGACATTTCGGTCTTTTTCAAGTGCACATATAACAAAATCAGATTTTCTTATGGCCTCGTCTCGGTCGGTTGTGGCCACAATCTTCACATTTCTTCCCAGCTTCTCAGCCACATATTCGCCGTGTTTGACGACATGTTCAAGGTGCGAAGGTTCAATATCCATTAAGTGGATTTCCAAATTATCCTCAGTGAGCGTGTCACTCATAAGAATATCCTGAACGATGATAGGCCCAAATTGCAAGCTGCCCGCACCGATATATGCAATCTTTACCATTATAACTAGTTACATGTCTTCCCCTTCAATATGCAGGAAATACATTTTAAAAGATAGTTATTTTGGGAGGTACCGTGAAATTTTTTCGAAAGTAATGACACTACCCATACTGAGGTATCGCTCTCTTTCTAGCGATTCTATTCACCATAACTTTCTTGTCAATCTGATTAACCAGTCCACTAAGGAGATTGCCCGGACCGACTTCAGAAAATTCCTCGGCACCATCTTCTATCATATGCAGAATTGTATGCCTCCACATAACTGGTCTTGTTAACTGCCCAATTAGGTTTTTCTTTATTTGATTTACGTCACTTGTGGGCCTTGCAGTCAAATTTTGGTATATGGGACATATAGGTTCCGAAAAATGAATTTTATCTATTGCTTTAGAAAATTTCTCGATGACAGGTTCCATAAAAGGTGAATGGAAAGCTCCATTTACGGGAAGTTTAAGTACCCTGTCTGCCCCGTGCTTTAATTTTCCACAGGCATGCTCCAAAGCATTCATTTCGCCAGAGATTACCACTTGGCGCAGAGTATTGTAGTTAGCGGGAACAACAATACCACTCACTTGATTGCAAACGTTTTCCACGATAACGTCGTAGAGCCCTACCACCACTGCCATTCCGGTATCTTCATTGTTACACACTGATTGCATTAATGATGCACGTGTGTCTATTAGCTTTAGGGCAGATTCAAAATCCAAAGATGATACAGCTGCCAACGCAGAAATTTCCCCCAGAGAATGGCCGGCTACCATATCAGGAGTAAAATTATTGCCAAGAATTTTTGTTTCTATATAAGAATGTAAAAAAATAGCTGGTTGCGCAAATTTGGTCTTTTTC
>JBCCUY010000188.1:0-6751 GCA_039196145.1 Bacteroidota bacterium | reverse complement strand
ATAGAGACGATAATTTCGTCTAATGAAATGGTGAAAAATGCCCAAGTCTATCTCTCGATTGAGGGAGAGCTTATTTCTAAAATTGTTCAGCGAAAACCAATTGGAAGGGTAGAGGGAGTCTCCAAATTTTATTTGGATGATTTGGGCGAGCGTATGCCCTTGTCACAACATCATTCCGCTCGGGTGCCTATAATCACAGGTGAGATTACAGGTAAGACCTTGGAGGATGCCTATGTTATTTTGAATTATATCAATGAGGATGATTTTCTGAGGAAAAATGTCATCGGAATACATATTGAGGCTGAAGGGAAATACCAACTTAAGTTTCGCTTGGAAAATTTTGTTGTGAATCTTGGAGGTGTGGATAATCTCAATGAGAAGTTCAAAAATTTTATGGCCTTTTATGCAAAAGCTGCCAAAGACAAGTCTTTGGAAAAGTATGCAGTAGTGAGTTTAGAGTTCAACAATCAGGTGGTGTGCACCAAAATATAACATATGGAACAGGGTAATTATTCAGTTGGATTGGACATTGGAACTACCAAGATCGTAGCAATCATTGGTAAAGAAAATGAATATGGAAAAATTGAAATCCTAGGAACGGGGAGGTCCAAAAGTTTGGGCGTTCACCGGGGAGTGGTCAATAATATTACACAGACCATATCCTCCATTCAGCAGGCCGTGGAACAAGCAGAGCTTAATGCGGGCCTAAAGATTGGTTCCGTAGTGGTTGGTATTGCGGGGCAGCACATACGAAGCCTCCAGCACAGTGATTACATAACCAGACCAAATTCGGAAGAGGTGATCAATGATGATGATCTGGAAAAACTTTGTAATCAAGTATACAAGTTGGTCATGTTGCCAGGGGAAGAAATTATCCATGTATTGCCACAGGAATACAAAGTGGATGGGCAATCTGAAATAAAAGAACCCAAAGGAATGTATGGTGGCAGACTTGAGGCTAATTTTCACGTCGTGGTCGGACAAGTTTCGTCCATTAAAAATATTGGCCGTTGCATTAAAAGTGCAGGACTTGATCTTGGGAACATTACCCTGGAGCCCTTGGCTTCAGCGGAGGCTGTTTTAAGCCGTGAGGAAAAGGAAGCTGGAGTGGCTTTGATCGATATAGGAGGTGGTACAACGGATTTGGCCATTTTCAAAGACGGCATTATCCGCCACACTTCCGTAATCCCATTTGGAGGGAATGTAATCACCGAAGATATCAAAGAAGGTTGCTCCATCATAGAGAAGCAAGCGGAGTTGCTGAAAATAAAATTTGGATCGGCCTGGCCGGGAGAGAACAAGGACAATGAAATAGTTTCCATTCCGGGTCTAAGAGGTCGGGAGCCAAAGGAAATCACCTTAAAGAACCTTTCCAAGATCATTCACGCGAGAGTGGTGGAAATCGTGGAGCAGGTTTATGTGGAAATCAAGAACTACGGCCATGAGGAGCAGAAAAAGAAGCTCATTGCCGGAATAGTGCTTACAGGTGGCGGTAGCCAATTGAAACATCTGAAGCAACTAGTGGAATACATAACGGGAATGGATACCCGAATAGGATACCCCAACGAACATTTGGCGGGGGATTCCGATGAAGAAATAGCCAGCCCATTGTATGCTACAGCCGTTGGACTATTGATGAACGCCCTGGAGAGCAATACCTCTGGGAGTATGATGGAAGACGAGGAAGTACAAGAAGAAGAAAAGATACTTGTGGGCCAAGAGCATATGGCCGCCCCTTCCTCAAAGGAACGCAAATCGATTTTTGATAAATGGTCCGAGAAGTTGAAGGACTTTTTGGATAACGCAGAATAGTAACCCCATTAAACGAAACACAACTGTCATGAGTAAGAGCACCGAATTTGACAATATTTCTTTTGATCTCCCGAAAAACAAGAGCAACGTCATTAAAGTAATTGGCGTTGGAGGTGGAGGCGGAAACGCCATTAACCACATGTTCCAGGCCGGCATAAACGGCGTTGACTTTGTTATCTGCAACACAGATGCCCAAGCCCTTCAGAATAGCCCGGTTCCCAATAAGATTCAATTGGGGGTTTCACTTACCGAAGGTTTGGGTGCAGGTGCAAATCCCGAAATTGGGGAACAAGCCGCCCTTGAAAGTATGGAGGAGGTTAAAGTAATGTTGGAACATACCACCAAGATGGCATTTATTACCGCTGGAATGGGTGGAGGAACAGGAACGGGTGCTGCTCCTGTTATTGCCAAGGCGGCCCGTGAAATGGATATTCTTACCGTTGGGATAGTTACCATTCCCTTTCAGTTCGAGGGGGCCATGCGTAATAAACAGGCACAGGCAGGGATTGAAAAATTAAGGGCCAATGTGGACTCTTTGATCGTTATAAATAATAACAAACTCAGAGAGGTTTATGGTAACCTTGGGTTCAAAGCCGGTTTTTCAAAGGCGGATGAAGTCTTGGCCACCGCCGCACGTGGGATAGCGGAAGTGATTACCCATCACTACACACAGAATATTGACCTTAGGGACGCCAAGACGGTGCTTTCCAACAGTGGTACTGCCATTATGGGTTCTGCGACTGCGGCAGGTTCCGCGAGAGCTGGAGAGGCCATTATGAAGGCATTGGATTCTCCGTTGTTGAATGATAATAAGATCAACGGTGCCAAAAACGTATTGTTGCTGATTGTTTCTGGAACCCAAGAGATTACCATTGATGAAATTGGGGAGATCAACGATTACATTCAAATTGAAGCCGGACATAGTGCCAATATTATTATGGGTGTAGGTGAGGACGAGAACCTAGGTGATGCCATTGCGGTTACGGTTATTGCTACCGGGTTCAATGTTGATCAGCAGGATCATATCGTAAACACGGAAAGCAAAAAAGTATTTTATACGCTGGAGGACGAGCAAACCGCAGAGCAGAAACTGGAACCAGAAAGCACTTCGGTACAGGAAATAAAAATGGAAAAGGCACCTGTAGAAGTTGAACCACAGGTGGTACGACATACTTTGGAAATGGAAGAAGAAGCGGTGGAGGAGCAGCCTGTTGCGCCAGAATCGGACCTTATTCCAACCACCAATTATATTAAAAATTTCAACGTTTTCTATGAGGAAGTAGTCCCGGAAAATGTGGAAGAGGACTTTATAATCATTGAAGCAAAGCGGATTCTAAATGATATTGAGGTTGTGGACCCTGAAGTAGTATCCCCAAAAGAAAAGGAAGATCAGTTTGCCTTGAGTTTTGACATGCCCTTAAATACCATTGAAGAAAATGAGGAAGAGCGCACAATCACCTTTGATTTAACGGATGATACGGTTAAGGACATTGATGTAAAGGAGTATGTGGAGGTAAAACCGGTATTGGAATATAAAAAGGAGGGGGAAACCCGATACAACTTAGAGGAATACATGGAATTGGAGACCCAGCTGACCGGGGCCAGATCTGTTGCAGAAACTCACGAGCCAAAGCTAATGGAAGATGAGTTGGTTTTTGAAAAGAAGACCATAGCTCCAGAGGCTTCCACAGGGGGTGATGCTTCCGGAAATACGGATCCCTTCAATAGTTCCATTAGTGATATGCTAAAGGATAGGGCCGATGAGCGAAGAAAAAAGCTGAAAAATTTCAACTATAAGTTTCAGAATAATAGAAACAGTATTGATGAAATAGAAAAGCAACCCGCGTATAAGAGGCAAGGGGTTGACTTGAATGATACACCGCAGGAACAAAAGGTTTCACGCACTACATTGAGTGAGGATAGCAATGACGAAATTCAGTTGCGCTCCAACAACTCTTTTTTGCACGATAATGTTGATTAGTAGTGTTTAAATTGACTCCATTTTTAATGGAAAGCATAAACCCGATTGTTAAGAGACTTTCGGGTTTATTTTTTATCTTCGCAGCCCTAAATAAGTAGAAATGGGTTTGCAAGATCAGGTTATGTCGGAGATGAAGGCTGCAATGAAAGCGAAGGATACTGTTTCCTTGGAGGCTTTACGTGCAATTAAATCGGCATTGTTGTTGGCAAGTACGGAAAAGGGCGCTTCGGATGGCCTAAGTGAGGCCGATGAGATCAAGCTCGTACAGAAGTTGGTAAAACAACGAAAAGATAGTGCTACTATTTTCAAAGAACAGGGAAGGAATGATTTGGCCGAGCCGGAATTGGCGCAGGCCGCAATCATTGAAAAGTTCCTTCCGGAACAGCTGACAGAAGAAGAAATTGAAAAAGTGGTGGTGCAGACAATCGATGCGGTTGGTGCAACTGGAATGCAGGATATGGGTAAGGTCATGGGAATGGTTTCCAAAGAATTGGCCGGTCAAGCCGATGGCAAGACAATTTCTACTATTGTAAAGACAAAACTAAGTTCGTAAATACTTTTGGCCCAGTAGTTCAACTGGATAGAATATCAGATTTCGGCTCTGAGGGTTGGGGGTTCGAATCCTCCCTGGGTCACGAATGAGTAGTTCGATAAGAAAAAACGCCAAGCTTGCTTGAGCGTTTTTTTGTTGAACTATTTTCAGAGCGGAGCTTTGTGAGGAAATACTATCCTCCCCACTGCAATTCCCGAAATGAGCGAACCTATAGCTCCTCTTTTAGAGCTTTAATGTCCACAATAAGTTGGTCAATAGATGCCCGGTTCAAGCCATTATAGATGCCCCTGATATGACTGTTTTTATCAATTAACAGGAAGTTTTCTGAATGCAGAAAGTCATCAGGTCCCTTGGATTCGCCCAAGTCATTTTCAACGAAATAATGGTTCCGACCAAGATTGTAGATTTCCATCTTGTCCCCGGTTACCAAGTGCCACTTATTGTCAATTACCCCATAGCCCTCCGCGTATTCCCGTAATACGGAGATAGAATCAATGGATGGCGTAACCGAATGCGATAGCAATAAAACTTCATCATCATTTTTAAAGGCTTCCTGTACCTGACCCATGTTACTTGTCATTCTAGGGCAAATACCTGGACAACTGGTAAAAAAGAAATCCGCAATGTATATCTTGTTTTTGAAGGTGTCCTTGGTAAGTGTATCACCAAGTTGGTTTATTAGCTTGTAATCTGGGATGACATGAAATTTTCTCTCCTCCGAACTACCAGGTTTGATCCATTTTGGGGTAAAGGATGTATCACCGTAGTAGGGCAAATGCTCAACTCTACTCGTCCCTTCAATTTTTACGTTTGCCTTCCTAATGCTGTTTTGGCATCCAGTAAGAACTATGAACAAAAGGCCTAAAAGCCTAATCTTTGGTGATAATGACTTTTTCATCTGCTAGTTGATAACACAAATTGGCACGTCGCATGCCAAAAATTCGTCCATTTTTAGCCTCATAGTTGACGTACAGTGTGCCGTTTTGAAGCCATGCCTGTTGTAATCCCTGCTCCTTACCATCTGCCAAGTTTCTCTTTTTCGACAATTGTCCGGTAGGGTACCAATTTTTTTCAAGTCCGTTGGGCTTACCATTTTCATAACATACTTCCATGGCCAACATTCCATTTTCCCACCAGGCCCTGTAGCTTCCCACTAGCTTATTTTTATGATAATGGGACTCAACCTTTAGAACCCCATTTGGAAACCACAATTTTGCGACACCCATTTTTTTTCCATTATAAAAACCGATTTTTTGCTTCAGCGTTCCGTTTGGGTAGCACTGAATGGCGAACCCATTAAAAAGTTGGCCTTGATAGTACCAATTACCCTCATTACCATTCAAGATAGTCTCGCTCTTGGGAACCTCAATATTCGGAATCTCAACAACTTCTTTCGCAACTGTGGGAGTATCTCGTTTTGATTCTTTAGCATTTTCGTAACTGAAAATACTTAAGACAAGGAGTAATAAGAGTAATTGGATAGATCTCATTGCTTAATATCCTTGATAAGGTCCTTCAAAAATAATATAGGACCCTGTTGTGGAATAGACCTCGTTGATAATGTGATAGTGATATTCTTCCCTACCATCACTATGCTGGGTTGCATGTGTATGACCACCAGAAGTGTCAAGATCCGTGGGGTAGGTTCCAGTAGAATTGCATTTTCTTCCGTAAATGAAAACCCCATCCAACAATATGCCTACCAAGTTATCATCATCGTTGGAAAATGCCTTAGGTTCCAAATGATAATGATATACACCAGGTCCTATATGTCCTCCCGTCCAGTCCAAACTTGCAGCAGCCTCGTTCAAGGGACCGTTTCCTTCTTGGTCGTTAAACAGTGAAGAACCACTCACGGCAATCCCAATAGTGCCCAGTTGGGTTTGGGAAGTACTTCCGGTTAAATCCGGGGTTGCGTCCACCGTGATGGTCACAGCGTTGTTGTTGCTGCTTATTATGGAGGGCGTCAAAGCAACATCCGGCTCCTCCAAGTATCCCTCATTTCCAACACCCCAATACACCGTTTCATGGTTGGGGAGTCCTGTGGTCTCAATGGTTACGGTTGTCCCACCATCGGACAGGTAGATTTCGGTGGCTTCGGTATTAAAAGCCTCAAATGCTGCGTGCAGTTCGGTGACCACTGTGTCATCCCCATTGGTTGAACCATCTGGGACATCGTCCACGCTGTCTGTACTACAAGCTATGAAACCAACAAGAATCATAACGGGTATCGTTGTCAGTGTCAATATTCTATGCGCTATATTGTTGTTCATCTGATTTTAATTTAGAATTACTGTCTTTTTGGGGGTCTTTTGGGCTTTGGTGCCTTTTTAAACTCCTCTTCGGTGATATATCCGTCCTCATCGAGGTCCACGTTGGCGAAATCCTTTTTTAGCGGACCTTTT
>JBCCUY010000187.1:0-6767 GCA_039196145.1 Bacteroidota bacterium | reverse complement strand
CCGAGGCCACCGATGATCACCGCCTCAAAGCCAAAGATAAGCCGCCCGCCTCCGATTGAAGGATCAAAGCTTGTCCGCACCCCCAAAAGGATGCCCGCGATCGCGGTCACAGCAAGCGCAAGTGCCATCGCCAATCCAAAGACATGCGCTTTGTTGAGCCCCATAAGTTGGGCTATATCCTGGTTGTCTGAAACCGCGCGGAACCCGCGACCCAGGCTGGTTGAGTAGAACACCCACTCTACTTTACCCAACACTTCCTTGGCTCTGGAAGTGATATTGTAACTACCGCTACTGAATAATAATTTGTCAGAAATAGATACGAAAACAACACCTTTTTCTACACTGATTTCAATATCCTCATCGTCCAAATTGCCCAAAACTCCCTTCAAACTCTGCACCAATGACAGATTAACGGAATCCCTACGGGTAATTGCGTCATTTAGCTTTCTAATGGTCAAATCTTTTTCCTTAAGGCTCTCCAAAGACTTTTCAAGATTCTCCGCTCCTTTGGTGGTCAAGGTCGTAAGGTTGCCCATGTTGTTGATCAACTCTTGGTTGTTCGCTTTAAGGAAAGCGTTTTGATCTTCAAGGGTTTTTAGACGGGAAGAAGCCGTGGCTTTTTCTTCCAAGCAATCATTTAGTTTTACTGTAGCAGAATTCAACAAATCTTGGGTTTCTTTGTGTTTGGCCTCAAGATCGGCATACTTTTTTTGCGACACGCAGGAAGACAACAGAACTGCCATTGCCATTGCTCCTAGAAATACTTTTTTCATTGTATTGGGTATAAATTAAGAATTGTTAGATATTTCCTTACCGAAAACTTCAGCCAAAATTAGATAAATTGCAAAGTTGACTTCTTTTCGGCATCGTTAATCTTTTACTAAAATGTTAAAGTTCTTTACCTGATGTACGAAATGAGACCAGACAATGGATGTGGCTGAGTAATATTTTAATATAAAATTGGCTTTTTCCCTTTTTCTGTAAACCTTTCTAAAGTTAGCATAAAAACTTAAATGGGCACGTAAAATCGCAACGCAATGGCCCGGCTTAAGCTGAAAAATAAAACGGACCGCCGCTACGCCGTCCAATAACAGCCTGAAGAATATTATGGGCAAGGCCATTTTCCTCGGTAGGTTTTTGGTGATGGAGTACAGGGAATTTCTAAAATTGAGAAATGTTTTTTTGGGATTCATGTTCTTCAGTGTGGACCCGCCTAGGTGAAATACATGGCTTAAGCCTACATAGAATACCTTGTGTCCCTTGTTTTTTGCTCTCCAACACAGGTCTATTTCTTCTTGATGGGCAAAATAATCCTCATCAAAACCTCCAAGCTCCTTGAATACGGAACTTTTAATGAACATACAGGCACCTGTGGCCCAGAACACCTCTTTGACATCATTGTACTGCCCGGTGTCCTTTTCCAAGGCTTGAAATATTCTTCCCCTACAAAAGGGATATCCCAAGCGATCTATAAAACCTCCAGCAGCTCCGGCATACTCAAAGTAAGCCCTTTGTTTTAAATCCAGGATTTTAGGTTGAATTATGGCGACATCGGATTGTTTTCCAAATACCTCCAAAATCGGGTCCAGCCAATTAGGGGTTACTTCCACGTCAGAATTCAATAAACAGTAGATATCGGCTTCAATATGCTCTAAACCGTCATTATATCCCTTGGCAAAACCGCCATTGGAACTGTTTTGAACAATCTGAATTTGGGGATAGGTTTTGGAGACAAAGGCAACTGACTCGTCCTCACTGGCATTGTCCACCACATAAATTGAGGCACCTTGGGAATGGGCAACAACGGAAGGGATAAACTTTTCCAACAAGGTTTTCCCATTCCAATTAAGTATGACGACCGCAACATTCAAAACGGCAGCAAATTAACGGCTAAAATCAGGAATTTCCTTCAAAAACCGATATTTTTCGTGTTTAAAGTCCATTTCACAAAAATAATGGTCCATTCCATTGCTCACCATCAGGTATGAGGCTTGGAGCATTCCATTATATTGAGCGATTTGGTCAAAGGCTTTTTGGTCGATTTTCACGTCCGGGGCCTTGCATTCCACCAATAAAAAAATGGAACCATCAGGATTAAAAAGCACGATATCGTACCGTTTCTTTAGCTTGTTCACCAAAAGCTGTTTTTCTACATTAATGAGACTTTTGGGATAGTTCTTGGTGAACATCAGGTAGTGCACCACATGCTGCCTTACCCATTCTTCGGGTTGGAGCAGCACAAATTTTTTACGGATAAGGTCAAAGATTTGGAGCCCTTTTTCGCTACTTTTGAATCGGAACGTATAGGTAGGAAAGTTCAATCGCTGCATTGGACAAATTTGATGATTTTTTCTGAATGGAGCAGGTAAAGGAAATCGTGACTAATATAAAACAGGGCAACCCAAGCCCCATTTACTTTTTAATGGGGGAGGAGCCCTATTATATTGACAAGATTTCCCAGTACGTTGCTGAAAATGTGTTGACCGAGGATGAAAAAGGCTTTAACCAGATGGTACTCTATGGAAAGGATACCAGTGTGGATGATATCGTGGGCAACGCAAAGCGGTTTCCCATGATGGCCCAACACCAGGTGGTTATAGTGAAGGAAGCACAACATCTTTCGCGTACGATCGAAAACCTGACCTCCTATGCGGAACAGCCCCAGCCCACAACCATTTTAGTGATTTGCTACAAATACAAAAAGCTGGACAAACGTAAAAAGTTGTACAAGACGATCCAGAAAAATGGGGTGCTTTTTGAGAGTAAAAAGTTGTACGAAAACCAGGTTTCTGAATGGATACGCCGAACACTTTCCGGGAAAAAATATAAGATTACCCCAAAAGCCAGTCAGATGTTGGTGGAATTCTTGGGGACGGACTTGAGTAAAATCAGTAACGAACTGGATAAGTTAAGCCTTGTGGTTCCCAAAGGGGAGGAGATTACCCCCGAACTTATTGAGCAGCACATCGGCATCAGCAAGGACTATAATAATTTTGAGCTTAAAAAGGCGATAGGGGAGCGCAATGTGGGCAAGGCCACTCGTATTGTAGATTACTTTGCGCAAAATCCTAAGGACAACCCATTTGTGGTGACGGTTACCCTATTGAATACGTTTTTCACCCAATTACTTCAATATCATGGTCTAAAAGACCATTCGCCAGGCAATGTGGCCAAAGTGCTTGGTGTAAGTCCCTATTTTGTGAATGAGTATACGGTGGCTGCCAAAAATTACCCCATGAAGAAGGTAAGCCATATCATTTCTAGCCTTAGAACCCTTGATCTTAAGGGGAAGGGGGTAGGGGCCAATAATATGGCGCAGCGGGAACTTTTAAAAGAACTTCTTACCGAAATTGTATAAACTCACTTTCTATCCAGGCTGTATTTGCCCGGGCCAAGAAGAAAAATTAAGATAAACACAAGGGCATAGAGCAAAGCCAGTTCCTTGGTGCCAAAAGGGTCTGCACCGTGCACTACGAAAGCTGCAACGAGCATCACAATCGCAGTAGGAATGGCCGCCCAGCGTGTCTTGAAACCAATAATGATCAACAAGGGGCAGATAAATTCTCCAACTACGGCTAGAAAAAGCGAAGGTCCTTGACCTATCCCCAAGTGATTGCCAAATTCCATGTTTCCGCTGATGAGCTTTTGAAGTTTTGGATAACCGTGGGACAGCATAAAAGCTGATGGGACTATCCTTAACAGGGCAAGTCCCAAGTGAATCAAAAGATTATTTTTCATTGATGGGGGAATTTAGTTAGTGTGAATGTATAAATTATGTTCCAACAAAGAGCAAAATTGGCTATTAAAACTATACGATTCCAACAAAACCTCACACCAGTTACAAGTAATGGCTTACAAAAGTTATTTACAACAAAGTCACTGCCTAGCGCAACTTCGGATAAGACAAAGGGTCTGTTTCGTGCATGATATCATACACTTTTTCAAAGATGTCTTCGGCATTCGGTTTGGAGAAGTAATCCCCATCGGTGGCATAGGCGGGCCTATGTGCTTTTGCAGTTAATGTTTGGGGTGCACTGTCCAAATAGGTATAACCCCCCTGCTTTTCTAGGATTTCCTGTAGTAGATAGGCCGAACACCCTCCCGGCACATCTTCATCTATAATCAGGAGTCTGTTGGTCTTTTTTAGACTTTTCACCACATTGTGTTCCAAGTCGAAAGGCAAGAGCGATTGCGCATCGATAACTTCGGCATCTATTCCTACCTCTAAAAGTTCAGTAGCCACTTTTTGAACGATTCTTAGTGTCGAACCATACGAGAGGAGCGTAATATCGGTTCCTTCCTTAAGGGTTTCAACCTCGCCAATAGGGGTAAGGAACTCACCAAGGTTCTCAGGCTTTCTTTCCTTTAAACGATAGCCATTTAAACTTTCTATAACCAAAGCTGGCTCATCACTTTTCATCAAAGTATTGTAAAAACCGGCAGCCTGTGTCATATTTCTTGGCACAAGGATGTACATGCCCCGGAGTAAATGAATTAATCCACCCATGGGCGAACCGGAGTGCCATATCCCTTCCAGACGATGTCCGCGTGTCCGAACAATTAATGGAGCTTTCTGCTTGCCAACAGTTCTATATAATAAGGTAGCCAAATCATCACTTAAGGTCTGAAGGCCATATAAAATGTAGTCCAAGTATTGGATTTCGGCTATTGGCCTTAACCCGCGCAATGCCAAACCTATTCCTTGTCCTATGATGGTAGTTTCCCGAATTCCGGTATCGGCAACCCTTAGGGCGCCATATTTTTTTTGCAGTCCTTCCAGCCCTTGGTTCACATCTCCAATATTTCCAGTGTCTTCCCCAAAGACCAAAGCCTCAGGGTACTTGGCGAAAAGTGCATCAAAATTATCGCGGAGGATGATACGCCCATCAACAGGTTCCGAGGTCCCGGAATACTCGGGCTCGAGAGCTTGAACAGATGTAGCCTTGCTATCCAACTCGCTATAAAGATGGGAGCTGTATTTGGGTTGGTGTTCTTTCAAAAAGGAATCGACCCACTGCTGAAGTGCCAACTTTTCGGTCGTGGTTTCACCAATAAGATAACGCAGCGCTTTGCGTGAAGTGGAGGCCAAATCTTTTTTAAGGGGTTCCTCAACAGCAATAAGGTCATTTTTGACCTTGGTCACAAAGGATTTGTTGGGACTTTTTGCCGCTGCATTGTCCAGAAGCTGTACAAGACTTCTTTTTGCCTCTACATGGGGCTTTAGAAATTCCGACCAAGCTTCTTTTTTTGCCGCCCTTACTTTTTGCTTGATTTCGCGTTCCAGAAGTTTAAGCTCTTCCTCGGTATTGATTTCATTCTCCAGAATCCACTCCCGGAATCTTTTGTTGCAATCGTTCTCCCGTTCCCACTCCAATCGCTCACTCGACTTATAACGTTCGTGCGAGCCGGATGTTGAATGCCCTTGCGGTTGGGTAAGCTCAGTGACGTGAATCAAGACCGGTACATGTTCTTCCCGGGCGATATCGGAAGCATTTTCGAAAGCATGAATGAGTGCAGTATAATCCCATCCTCTTACACGTAAGATTTCATAACCATCGTTATCCTCATCGCGTTGAAGTCCTTTTAAAACTTCTGAAATGTCACCTTTTGTGGTGTGGAACTCAGCAGGAACTGAAATTCCATAGTCGTCATCCCAGATGCACATTACCATAGGCACCTGAAGGACACCTGCTGCATTGATGGTCTCAAAAAAATGCCCTTCACTGGTACTCGCGTTGCCAATGGTTCCCCAGGCTACTTCGTTACCATTGTTAGAGAAATTGGGCTGATTGAGTTCCTCAAGATTTCGATATATTTTTGAAGCTTGCGCAAGACCCAGCAACCGAGGCATCTGACCGGCCGTACAGGAAATATCGGCACTGCTGTTCTTTTGTTGGGTGAGATTTTTCCAAGTTCCATCCTCATTGATACTATGCGTAACAAAATGCCCTCCCATTTGTCTTCCAGCACTCATAGGCTCCTTTTCCAAATCCGTAGTGGCATAAAGACCGTGGAAAAATTCTTTTGGGTTGAGATAACCCAATGCCATCATAAAGGTTTGGTCCCGGTAATAGCCGCTCCTAAAGTCACCATCTTGAAATGCCCTGGCCATGGCCAACTGTGGCAACTCCTTACCGTCTCCAAAAATACCAAATTTGGCCTTCCCGGATAGTACCTCCCTTCGTCCCAAAAGACTACATTCCCTACTGGTGACCGCAATCTTGTAATCCTGAAGGATTTGCGATTGGAAGTCATCGAAAGAAATATCGTTACTGGTCTTTGAATCGGGTTTCATGGGCTAAGCTGAATTTCTGCAAAATTACAAAAATGCCGACAAGTAAGCAACAGTAAATGGTGTTAATAAAGTAGTAATTTGTTATTAAAATAGGGTAATTGGAAAGAATTTTTTAATTCTAGCGCAATAATTGAGGTGTTTTTTAGGAATATGTCAATTCTAGAACCACTTTCTCGTGAAGAGCCCTATTAGGGTTTTTGGGCTTATGGTCACCACAAATCGGATACGGTCCCCGTAGTCCCGATCAGCAATTTCCCAACCATTATTGGAATAGACCGGAAAGTACAGTTCAAAGTAATCGGTGACAAGGTTTAACCGAATACCTGAGTCATAAACGAAACGGGCATTCTCTCCCTTATTCCGAATATAACCCAAATCCCCATAGGCTTCTATCCATCGCCAAATGTTGGTGCTGGCGTTGGTGGTAACGATCCAATCGTTGGCAAAGGGATTTTCCAATTGGGATTTAAAT
>JBCCUY010000186.1:0-6779 GCA_039196145.1 Bacteroidota bacterium | reverse complement strand
GCAATAACTCGTATTTTTAATAGGTTTATGGCGTATAGACTCTTTTCAATTTTAATAGCGAAACATGGAACATCCAGCATACGAGAGCAACCCCATTTTGGATAAACTTCCGGAACACCTAAAACAGTTTATCAAACCTCAGAATTACGAGGAATATACTCCGGTCGATCAATCGGTATGGCGATATGTGATGCGCAAAAACGTGGATTACCTCAGCAAGGTTGCCCATAAGTCGTATGTGGAAGGTCTTGAGAAAACTGGGATTTCTATAGACAACATTCCCAATATGTACGGGATGAACCGAATTTTGAAGGAAATTGGCTGGGCCGCTGTGGCCGTGGATGGTTTTATCCCACCCGCTGCCTTCATGGAATTCCAAGCCTACAATGTACTCGTTATTGCATCGGACATTAGGCAATTGGAAAACATAGAATACACCCCGGCGCCAGATATCATCCATGAGGGGGCAGGACATGCTCCCATCATTGCCAACCCTGAATATGCAGAATATTTAAGGCGTTTTGGCGAGATTGGCTGTAAGGCCATTTCCAGCGCCAAAGATTATGAACTCTACGAGGCCGTTAGACATCTTTCCATAATTAAAGAAGCGGCCGGAACCCCAAAAAAGGAAATTGAAAAGGCAGAAAAAAAGATTGAAGAATTACAGGAAAACATGGGGGAGCCCAGCGAGATGGCACTGATACGCAACCTACATTGGTGGACCGTGGAATACGGATTGATCGGCGAGGTAGAGCAACCAAAAATCTATGGAGCTGGATTGCTATCCTCTATTGGCGAAAGCAAATGGTGCATGCAGACCGATGTAAAAAAACTCCCTTACACCCTAGATGCCGCACAAACACCTTTTGATATCACCAAACCGCAACCCCAACTCTTTGTCACACCACATTTTGCCCACCTGAGTCAGGTTTTGGAGGATTTTGCCAACAGTATGGCACTTCGAACTGGCGGGTTGTCTGGAGTCAAGAAACTCATAGCTTCCCGGGCCCTGGGAAGTTTGGAGTTGAGCACTGGACTTCAAATCTCTGGTGTTTTTAACCATGCTTTGGAACATGACGGAAAACCCATTTATATTAGGACTGCCGGACCCACCGCACTTGCATACAGGGACAAAGAATTGGTAGGACACAGCACCTTGGAACATGTAGAAGGTTTTGGCTCCCCTGTTGGCAAATTAAAAGGCATCAATCTAGCAATAGAGGACATGGGACCACGTGACCTCAAAGCCTATAAAATATTTGAGGAAGAGGAAGTAAGCTTGGAATTTGAAGGGGGTGTAAAGGTGGAAGGGACCATTGTTACAGGAACCCGAAACCTGCAGGGCAAAATTATCTTGATTACCTTCAAGGATTGCAAGGTGACCCATGACGGTACCATCCTATTTTTACCCGAATGGGGGCTATACCACATGGCCGTTGGGCAAGATGTGGTCTCAGCCTATAACGGACCTGCAGATTTACAAAGCTTTGACCTTATTACCCATACATTAACGGAGACTACCATAAAAAAGACGCGGGACGGAGAACGCATCAAGTTGGAAGGCTACTACCAACGTGTTCGGGATTACCGGGAAGGCATCAACACCTATATTTCCCGTGGAAAGCTCTTCGAGGAAATCAAGGAAGCTTTTCCCCTGGACTGGTTATTGCCCGTTGAACTTTATGAATTGGCCAAAATTGGTCAACGCGATACCTTGGCAGGTGAGATTAAATCCCATTTGGAGGACATCAAAAAACAAAGACCAGAGGTTGGGCACTTAATTGATGATGGCCTGGACCTAGTCGATAAAAGTGTTTCCGTCAAGGTTTAGCACGTTCATATCGTCCATTCTTTTACCATCGACAACCAGTTTCCACCCCAAGGAATTGGTCAACACATAGATGCGGGAAAGCTCGCTCACCAATCTGTTTTCAGCATTAGACCGCAATGTAGAGGCATCAATCTTCTTTTCCAAGGAAGCATTTACATTATCCCGAATAGCATTGTAATCGTCCGCATTGAAAGGGTTAAAATAGTCGGCCGTAACATCGTAGTATTCAAACTCGGGATGGATCTTAATTTCGGGTTCTGGTATTTTGGTTATCCGAATGGTGGTGTGCTCTTCGTCCACATCATATTCAATTTGGGACAAATCGTAGGCAATCGTCACCTCTGCATTGGCCACCACCAAGGCTTTTTTATCTGCAGTGACCAAGCTACCAAATAATTCCTTGGAATCGGCATAGTTGTACACTTCCACAAAATGACCTTCGGTAACAATCAATTTGGACACATTTTTTAGTTCCTGCTGAATCAGCAAGGAACTCTCCTTCAGCGCTGCTTGTTCCGAATTGTAGTCGGTACAAGATTTATACACCAAAACTGAAGTTAGGGCTATTAGCGCACCAAGCAGTACTTTTTTCATTTATCCGAAATTCATGAAAGGATATCTCTCTTTAAGATACGCAATTTTTGACCTCAGGGACGCTTCGAACTTCTGATGCGACTCCGATTCTGGATGAAACGGCCGGTGTTGCAATCCCTTTTGTACCGTATCCACCTTTTCCATTTCCGGGTAGCTGTCTGCGGTAATCCAAACCGATTTGAATTTCTCCCAAATGTAATCCACCGCCAGTTCGTTGGGATGAACCAGGTCTTTCCCATAGAAACGGTAATCACGGAGTTCATCCATCATGATTTCATAGCTTTCAAAGTAATGACCTCTCGACTGCGCTCGAGGTGACAACAAACTATGCACAGCAGAAATCAGATGCGCCTTACTTCTTTGGTTTTCCACAAATCCATCCTTGAGATGTCGGACAGGTGAGACCGTAAAGATGATTTCTGCGCTTGGATTTAAAGTTTGAATCTGCTCAATACTGTGTTTTAAGCTGTTTTGAATGTCATCAATCGCCAATAATTCCTTCTGAAACTCTTTTTGAGGCACTTTATGGCAATTTGCCACCATGTTTTGGGAAGACTTATTTCGATATCCCCAAGCCGTACCCAAAGTGATCAAAATATGGGTAGCTTCCGCTATACCATTTTTGGTTGTTGACAGTCTTAAATTCAGCTGCTCCAGCAAAGCCTCTTGGGTTTCACCCCACACCTTGGAATGGGCATCAAAACAAAACCATCTTCCATCTTGTTCAAAAATCTCATGGGACTGGTAAATCTGGTCGGCTACCGCCCTTGCAATCAGGTTTTCAATGGCTAAGGGCTGAAATAGAATACCAAAAGGGTTTTGTTTATGCTGAAATTGATAGTGGTCAAGCTTCGACGCTATGTTTTCAGCAAAACAGGAGCCCAAAAGCACTACCTTGCTTTGATAGGTAAGCGGATTTTTGGCCCTTTCAAGAGGAATTTGGGTTTGCAATTTCATAGCCGCAAATTACTTGCAGTTATCAATACTCTCAATCATATCCTTGTACTGGTCTTCCAATTGGGTCTCCAGTTGGTCCATAAAGCTCAAAACCCTAATCAAATCGTCAATGGATTTGTTTCCCAAAGCTTCGGTCGCTTTCTTAAGTTCGTTTTTTACCAAGTTTTGCGTGTGATATATGGCTTGAAGTTGATAAAGGCAATCATAGCCAAACTCATGAAAAATCCCTGTTGACTTCGAGATTTCCCATGCTATGTCGCTCAAATCCGTAAGCTCCAAGAATATGGTCGTATCCCCTTCATATCTATACTTCCCATTTCCCACAGATACCGAGTCTTCGGTCTTCATTAAGTCAGGATAGGCATCTACAAATGCATTCCATCTCTGTGGCGTTAAAAGCAATTCATCCTTATCGTTCTTCAGGCTATTCAATTCCTGGAAAAACTTGGGAATCTTCTGGTTTTCGGAGTGATTTTGCACCAATTGCTCCAAATTGGCTTCTATTTCGACCTTAATTTTGGCCAATGCAATCTCTTTGTTCTTTTGTATTTCCCTAGAGGTGTTCCAATCGTTGAACCAAATGGCTAGGTTGATGCCCACAAAAAGTAGCAGGATTTCACCAAGTATATACTTCCAATTGATATTTTTCAGTTTGAAAAAACTCACGTTTTAGGTTGTTGCTTTCACCAGCTCACTTGCATGTTGCAGAGCTGCTGGAATTCCATCTGGATGCTTTCCTCCGGCCGTAGCAAAGAAAGGCTGTCCACCTCCACCACCTTGGATGTGTTTGCCCAATTCCCGTACTATAGTTCCAGCATTCAGTCCCTTGTTTGACGCCAATTCCTTGGAAATGTAACAACTCAATAGCGCTTTTCCTTCTTTTTCGGCACCCAATAGCAAAAACAAATTGGAAACCTGACCGCCAATTTCAAAGGCCAAATCTTTGATTCCTGCAGCATCCAAGTCCACCTGTTTGGCCAAAAACTGAATGCCATTGACATCCTGAAGTTCGGAAATCAACTCACTTTTAAGTCCCTTAGCCTTGTCCTTGAGCAGCAGTTCTATTTGCTTTTTTAAGGCCGTATTTTCCTCCTGTAAACTTTCCACCGCCTTAACCGGGTCTTGCGCCTTGTTCAACAAATCCTTGATTTCAAACAACATGCGGTTGTTCTTGAAATAGAACTCCTTGACCGCATCTGAAGTAATGGCCTCAATCCTGCGGATTCCCGCTGCAACCGCACCCTCAGACACAATTTTAAAATGCCAGATATCAGCTGTATTCTTTACATGCGTCCCTCCACATAGCTCAATGGACTGACCAAAGCGAACGGTCCGTACCGTATCGCCATATTTTTCACCAAAGAGGGCCATGGCACCTTGGTCCATAGCTTCTTGAATGGGAATGTTTCGGTTTTCCTCAAAAGGCAATTGTCCCTCTATTCGCGCATTTACAAAGTTCTCCACATCCCTGAGCTCCTTGGTGCTCAACTTGGAAAAATGGGAAAAGTCAAAGCGTAAGTATTTCGAATGCACAGCTGAGCCCTTCTGCTCCACGTGGTTGCCAAGTACTTCCCTAAGCGCCTGATGCAACAAATGGGTAGCTGTATGATTACTGGCGGTACGCCAACGTTGCTTTTTGTCCACAGAAGCCTTAAAAGTTCCGGCAGTATCCTTGGGTAAATTCTCTGCGAAATGAACAATTTCATTGTTCTCCCTTTTGGTGTCTATGATATAGATAACATCACCATTGGATGCCTCCAGATAACCCTTGTCACCCACCTGTCCGCCACCTTCGGCATAAAATGGAGTGAGGTTAAAGACCAATTGATACTGATTCCCACCTTTTTTACTGCTTACTTTTCTATATTTCACCAATTTAACATCGGATTCCAAGGTATCATAGCCCACAAACTCTTGTTCAGAATCCTCTAAAAGTACCGTCCAGTCTTCTTTGGAAACCTCAGAGGCTGCTCTAGAACGATCCTTTTGCGCTTTGAGGGCCGCTTCAAAACCTTTTAGATCAAGATTATAGCCCTTTTCCTCAAGAATTAAGGAGGTTAGGTCAATTGGAAAACCAAATGTATCGTACAGTTCAAAGGCTTTCTGTCCATCAATAGTTTTTCCTTTGGTAGATTTGATTACGGAATCCAACAGAACCAAACCTTGTTCCAGGGTACTTAAAAAGGAGCTTTCCTCCTCCTTGACCACATTCTCTATCAATTGGTATTGCTCGCGAAGCTCTGGGAACGCCTTGCCCATGGTTTCGCCCAACACCTTGACCAAACGATAAATGAAGGGCTTATTGGTCCCCAAAAAGGTAAATCCATACCGAATGGCCCGTCTGAGAATCCTTCGGATGACATAACCTGCTCCATTATTGCTAGGAAGCTGCCCGTCGGCAATGGAAAAGGCTACTGCCCTAATATGGTCCGCCACAACCCGAATGGCAATATCAGTTTCCTCATCCGTTCCGTATTTCTTTCCGGTAATGGTTTCAATTTCCCGGATTAAGGGAGTGAAGACGTCGGTGTCATAATTGGATTTAACCCCTTGCAACACCATACAAAGTCGCTCAAAGCCCATTCCCGTATCCACGTGTTTTTCCGGAAGACTTTCCAAGGCTCCACTGGCCTTGCGGTTGTATTGCATAAACACCAAATTCCATATCTCCACTACTTGGGGATGGTCTTGGTTCACCAAGGAAGCACCGGGTACTTTGGCCTTTTCTTCCTTGGAGCGAATGTCTACATGGATTTCGGAACAGGGACCACAGGGACCTTGATCTCCCATTTCCCAAAAATTGTCCTTTTTGTTTCCCATGATGATTCGGTCTTCGGGAACAATGGCTTTCCAAAGATCAAAGGCCTCGGTATCCATTTCCAGCTTATCTGCGTCATCGCTTCCCTCAAAAACGGATACGTACAGACTGTCCTTATCAATTTTATAGACTTCCGTAAGCAATTCCCATGCCCACTGGATGGCCTCTTTCTTAAAATAATCCCCAAAACTCCAATTGCCCAGCATTTCAAACATGGTGTGGTGATAGGTATCCTTCCCCACTTCTTCCAGGTCATTGTGTTTCCCACTCACGCGAAGGCACTTTTGGGTATCCGTAACCCTTTTGGACTTAGCTTCGGAATTTCCAAGAAAAAACTCTTTGAATTGGTTCATTCCGGCATTGGTGAACATCAAAGTTGGATCGTCTTTCATGACCATGGGTGCTGATGGAACGATTTTGTGTTTTTTTTCTTTGAAAAAGTTTAAAAATGCTTGTCTGACTTCTTGGGATGTCATTGAAAATCCTAGGGTTTTATTAAATTTAACACTTTAAGCGAAACAATTTTTATATTTGTCTGTTCTCTTAAAAAGAATGCGCAAAAATAGGATAAAATCCCTT
>JBCCUY010000185.1:0-6794 GCA_039196145.1 Bacteroidota bacterium | reverse complement strand
GGCGTTTCCGGAGCCGGTGCAAGAGCAAACATGCCGATGGCCAACTTTGAGATTTTGGCCGCCTTGGTGCTTATTCTTTTGGGATGGGTTTTTGTTCCATTTTACCTTCGTACAGGGGTATATACCATGCCCGAGTTCTTGGAAAAAAGATACTCCCGGGCCTGTAGGAACTACCTCTCCATAGTTTCCATTTTGGCTTACGTAATCACAAAAATATCCTTGATCATCTTTGCTGGTGCCCTGGTTTTTGAAACCATTGGGGTTCCCTTTTGGACCGGTGCTATAGTTACTGTGCTGGCCACGGGTTTCTATACGGTTTTGGGGGGACTTAAAGCCGTAATATATACGGATATGGTGCAAGCGGTGATCCTACTCTTAGGGACTATCGCCGTTACCCTTTTTGGAATTCACCAATTGGGTGGATGGGACGGTTTGATCAGCACCTTGGATATGGCCGCCAACACGGAAGGAAATCCGCCCACGGAACGGTTCTTTAATTTATGGCGGCCTATGACGGATACCGAATATCCTTGGACGGGAATGCTGTTTGGCGCCCCAATTTTGGGAGTATGGTATTGGTGCACAGATCAGTACATTGTTCAACGGACCCTATCGGCCAAAGACGTTTCCAATGCCAGAAAGGGGGCACTTTTTGCAGGATACCTAAAACTGTTACCGGTGTTCATCTTTTTTATTCCAGGGGTAATCGCGTACGCCTTGATGCAAAAAGGGGAAATCAATTTTGCGTTGGAAAATGCGGATCAGGCCTTACCGGCAATGATCACGAATTTTTTGCCAATGGGATTAAAAGGATTGGCCATAGCTGGCTTATTAGCAGCCCTAATGAGCTCACTCTCATCGGCTTTTAACTCCAGTTCCACGCTGTTGACCATGGATTTTTATAAACAGTATAGGCCCAATGCCTCCGACAAGAACTTGGTGCGCTTCGGGCAGCTTGCTACAGTGGTTTTGGTCATTGTGAGTTTGGGTTGGATCCCGTTCATGAAAACCTTAATGGGCGGTGGAATCTTTCACTACCTACAAAGCGTGCAGGCATATATCTCACCACCTATAGCAGCGGTATTTTTGTTTGGACTTTTTTACAAATGGATCAATGCCAAGGGTGCCATTGTTGCACTTTGGTCTGGATTCTTTTTGGGTGTACTCCGTCTGGTAACGGAATTCATGGTTAAGGAAGGTATTTTGATGGTGGACAAAGGAACACTTTTTGCCACCTTCTTGGATATTAACTTTTTACATTTCGCGCTTTTCCTTTTTGTTTTCTGTGCCTTGGTCTTAGCTCTGGTGAGCAAAACGGGCCAAACAAAATCAGAAGAGGAACTGAAGTTGGTGACATTTCAGAAGAAGGAAGGCAAACTATCCAAAGTACATAGCAGAGATATGATACTTACCATTGTTCTCATTGTTTTGGTTTTGATTTTATGGGCTGTTTTCAGTCCGTTGGGATTAGCAGGCTAATTATGGATTTACATTTAAAAGGAAAAACAGCATTCATTTCAGGCTCAACAGCGGGAATAGGATTTGCCATTGCCAAATCTTTGTTGAACGAAGGTGCCGAAGTTATTATCAACGGTCGTTCCAAGAAATCAGTGGACAAGGCTTTGGATAGTTTATGGAGTGAATTCCCAACAAGGAGCGTCAAAGGGTTCGCAGCGGACTTCGAAAACATAGTCGAGGTACAAGAGCTTATCCATCATCTGCCCAGTTTGGATATATTGATCAACAATATTGGCATTTATAAGGCGGCTCCCTTCTTTGAAATGCAAGATGAAGATTGGTTTCAGCAGTTTGAGGTCAATGTTATGAGCGGAGTTCGGCTATCTAGGGGACTATTGCCCAAAATGTTGGAAAGGAATTGGGGACGGATTGTATTTGTTTCCAGCGAGTGTGCAGCTTTGGTCCCTCCGGATATGCTGGCCTACAGCACAACAAAAACTGCTATGCTCGCGGTTGCAAGAGGTTTGGCGCAACTGACTAAGGGAACCGGTGTGACCGTAAATTCCGTTTTACCTGGATCTACGCTTTCTGAGGGAGCAGAACGATTTTTAGAAATGGAAGCTGAAAAAACCGATCGCACAAAGGCGGAGGTAGAAGCTGATTTTTTTACAGAGGTACGGACTTCTTCATTATTACAACGTTTTGCCACTGTAGATGAGGTGGCCCATACCATTACGTATTTATCAAGTCCATTGTCTTCAGCGACCAATGGTGCCGCAATTAAAATTGATGGAGGCAGCATGGGTGGAATTTTTTAGAAATCAGCACCTTATCTTCAGAAATAGTGATTTTATTCTCTCTTGGGCTAAGGTTTCGTCAATTCGCAGGTGGGAATTCGCTTCATGTGGTGAATAGTGCTATTTTTGCCGGCTTCAAACAGGAGCTATGAAAAAGTATCTCAACCTTTTCGATTTTTCCCAAAAAGTAAATTATCGTACCGAAGTACTTTCGGGCCTTACGGTTGCCTTGGCGTTGGTGCCAGAGGCCATTGCCTTTGCTTTTATTGCCGGACTTTCGCCTTTAACCGGCTTGTACGCGGCATTTGTTATGGGCTTGGTCACTTCCATTTTGGGAGGTAGACCTGGGATGATTTCTGGTGCAACAGGAGCGGTAGCGGTGGTAATTGTGAGTTTGGCCAAGCAGTACGGAGTAGAGTATATTTTCGCCACGGTTATTTTGGCGGGATTGCTTCAAGTTGCGGCAGGCTTTCTTCGGTTGGGGAAGTTGATGCGCTTGGTTCCCCATCCCGTAATATTTGGTTTTGTAAACGGTTTGGCCATTATCATATTCCTATCGCAAATGGACCAATTTAAAGGAGCAGATGGTACTTGGTTAAGTGGTGCTGCACTTTATGTGTTTCTTGGGTTGGTGCTTTTAACGATGCTCATTATTTGGGGACTGCCCAAATTAAGTAAGGTGGTTCCGGCTTCTTTGGTGGCCATCTTGTTGGTTTTTGGAATTGTTTTCTTCTTTGATGTGGATACCCGCACGATTGGGGATATAGCTTCCATCCAAGGGAGTTTCCCTCCATTTCATATTCCTGATTTACCCTTTACGTTGGAAACTTTACAAATTATTTTTCCGTATGCGGCCATAGTTGCGGGTGTAGGACTTATTGAAAGTCTGTTGACCTTGAACATTGTGGATGAGATTACGGAAACCCGTGGACGAGGTAACAAGGAAGCTGTTGCCCAGGGTACTGCAAACATTCTCTCCGGTTTGTTTTCAGGAATGGGTGGTTGTGCGATGATAGGACAAAGTTTGATCAATACTTCAAATGGGGCTAGGGCCAGATTATCTGGAATTGTGGCCGCATTGATGCTTTTGGCTTTTATCATGTTTGGTTCAAGTTTAATTGAAAAGGTACCCATGGCCGCATTAACAGGGCTTATGATCATGGTAGCCTTGGGAACTTTTGAGTGGGCGAGTCTACGAACTTTTAGAAGGATGCCAAAGTCTGATGTTTTGGTGATGGTATTGGTTACCTTGGTGACCGTCTTCTTGCATAATTTAGCACTTGCGGTACTGGTTGGTGTTGTTATTTCTGCCTTGGTATTTGCCTGGGATAATGCTATCCGAATTCGAGCCAGGAAACATGTGGACGAAAATGGGGTAAAGCACTACGAGATCTATGGACCGCTTTTCTTTGGAAGCACTACTTTGTTTGCTGAGAAATTTGATGTGTTAAAGGACCCTAACGAAGTGGTAATCGATTTTCAAGAAAGCAGATTGGTGGATATGTCCGCCATTGAAGCCGTCAACAAAATCACCGAACGCTATAAAAAGGTGGGCAAACAAGTCCATCTGAAGCACCTAAGCAAGGACTGTAGACGCCTTCTTAAAAATGCGGATGATATTATTGAGGTTAACGTAATGGAAGACCCAACCTATAAGGTTGCGGTTGATAAAATTTGGCCGTATAAATAGAAGGGTTTAGTTCCTTAGCTTTCCATTAAAAACACTTACGTTAGGATTAATTGGGTTTCCAGAAGCTCTTCGCATCATGGTTATCTGCCCTGCGTGGTAGATGCAATCGGAGAGCATGCCATTGATCATGTTCCAATACGGGAAGGATGTTTGGTTTTCATCACGTTGGAAAATAACCTCGAAATTTTCGAAATCCTCAGCGGTTTTTCCAATCATAGATTCGCTTGCGGCTTTTAAATTCTCAAGTGTCCCTTTCCGAAGGTCTCCATAGGATAATGTGGATAAATCCATAGGACGGACATTGGGTTTTGCCAAGGGAGCATTTTTGATCATTTCGGACATACCATAAATATGTTGCAGGGTCTGGAAAACGGTTCTTCCGTCTTCTGAAGGCTTATAGTCCAAATCTTTTTGGGTCAAGCCCTCAGAGGCCCAATAAAATCGAAAACCAAGACCATCAATCATTCTGGCCGCTACATTTCCCGGGCCATAATCTTCGGGATAATCTGGTATTTCGTGATAGGGCAATTGTTCCTGAGCTGTCATAGAAAGACATAGAAATGAAAAAAGAAAGATAGGGAGAAATTGGGTCATGGTTTTGGTTATCATATCGAAAGTAAATAGAACACCAAAATAACAGTTTTGGAAATTAACCCCCAGTCTTTTGACAAACATTTAGCATTAGACTCCCATGGTAAAGTCCAGTTCCAAAACCTCTTCAGGAGCCAAGGCAAGCCATCTAGACGTTAAATCATCATACGTGCTATAGATTTTTTCCAATGTAGGAGGGTCTAGGTTTTCTGGAAATCCTAATCCGTTCGTTTCCAAAATCTGTTTTAGCATGGGGATAAGGTCAAAGTCGTTTCTTTCAGAAGCGCTTGGTGTCAGTAAAAGGTTCACCAAATGTTCGGTCTGCAAAGACTCGAGAGGGAGGTTGGCTGGTATCAAGGCCTGGGGTCTTTGGTCCCGGGGCAGTTCAAAATCCTGAATGTTGAAGCCCTCTGCCAGAAGCCCATAAAATGCTTTGTTGAAACCCAAAACGGTTTCCACTGCATAATGCGCCAAGTCATGGGATTCAAAGTTATTTCTCAAGGTGGTCCAAGTAGAGGTGCCATCTTTTCTTATACAGGTAAGTGTACTGGGTTTAGTCTTCCTTTTTTTAAATTGAATTCTCATACGTCCTTAAATTAGTTTTTGAAATAAGGCAATGATTCTTAGTATAATTAGCTATGGCCTAGGAATTAGTCGATACATCCTTTGTAGAAGGGGGCAAAAGGGTGGATTTCGAGTTTAAAAAGCTTGTGCTGAATTGCCAAATCTTCATGAAGCATGCTTGTGACCTCTTCCTCACTTTTCCCTTGGATGATCAACATGCCAGTATCACTGTAGCGTGCGCCCACTGAAATTTTCTCTTGTTTGCGCAATTGGGATAAGAACATGGAGTGTTCCTTAAAATAGGCCTGTTCCTGTGGGGGTTTGTCCATGTCCCAACTGTCACCAATTGTATAGAGGGCAATGAAATGGGAATCTGTCTTTTCTTCGTTCTGGGAAAATGATAGAAAGGGTAGTCCAAGCAGTAATAGCCAAAAGTATATTGCCTTGCCCGATATCCAGAAATCAAGATTGCCTATGTTCCTATTGGTTCTCATAACTTCCGTTTGCTCCAAATCTCATAGAGCGGTTTTCCTTTGCTGCTAAAACCTGAATGGTGCCAATCTCCTTTTTTAAGGGCATAGTCAAATTCAAGACTGGCCCCTGCCCTGGAATTATCCCGGGAGAAAAACTCGATATTTTCCGTGTATGTGCCATCAACGGTGGTATAGGTGCCTCCGCCAGTGCCCATAAATTGCTTTGTTTCGGTGTTGTATGCAATCCATTGGAATCGTGTTCCAGATAAAATTTTCATGGTCTTCCTAGGGCGATCTGTATCCCTGTGTTGCATTTCCCCGTTATATCTTCGGCCAGACATCAACCAGGCTCCTTCCAAGTCTCCGGGGGTGCCGTTATCAACGCGGGTCCAAACCTGATCACCATCCTTTATTTTAAGGGTATCATCCTGCAACTCGATTTCAAAACTGATGGAGGAACCCACACGATCTGGGGTTTTGGTGTCAAACTCCACGGTCTCTGTAATCGTATTGCCGCTAAGCTGCCATCCACCCCCGTTGGTATGTATGAAATCTCCATTGGTTGGGTCAAACCAAGTGGCTACTTGGTGTCCTTCAGCAAAAATCACAACGTTTCTTACCCTTTGCCCATTTTCCGTGGTTTGGGTGCTTTCCCAAGCACCAAGCAAAGATTGCCCCCGAATACTACCCATAAAAAGTAAAGTGGTCAGTATGAGGGCAATAGTTTTCATGTTGTTTTTTACTGGGCTATAGTGTTCTTAGGTATTCTGCCACGTCCCGTGCTTCTTCTTCCGTAAGATTTTGGTTGAGCATGATGGCATTGTTGTATTCCTTTAACAAGGCTTTTGCGATAGGATCTTCCCTTAGCATTCCGTCAGGGTTTAGAATCATATTCATGACCCATGCTGGGCTTCGTCTTTCATAAACTCCTTTCATGGCCGGCCCTATCATGCGCTGGTCCACCATATGGCATGCCACACAAATTGAGTTGAATTTAGTTTCACCTCGAGCTGCCATTTCTGTATCTATGTCAGCTGGAAACTCCAAGTCCTTGATAGGCCCCACCCCATTGTTATCCAAATCTACGGGCACTCCACCCCCAGAATCGGCTTTTTTATCTTCGGTCTTTGATCGGCTTACCTCGAAACCGTCTTTTTTTTCTTCTTTCTTTCCACCACAGCCAACAACAAATGCTGCCAATGCCAGGCAAAGGAATGTTTT
>JBCCUY010000184.1:0-6854 GCA_039196145.1 Bacteroidota bacterium | reverse complement strand
TTTTGCACAAGGGGAAACCTCCAATTGGTATTTTGGGAACGGGGCGGGAATCCAATTCAACAATGATGGTAGTGTTACCCCATTGAACGATGGCAGGCTCAATACATTTGAAGGCTGCACCACCATCTCTGATGCCATTGGCAATCTATTGTTGTATACAGATGGTATTACAGTTTATGACCGTACCCATAACGTAATGCAAAATGGTCGTGGACTTTACGGGGACCCCTCAAGTACCCAGTCGGCCATAGTGGTCCAAAAACCGCAGGACCCCAACATACTTTACATATTTACTGTGGACACTGCTGTGTTTGAAGGCGATCCTGATAGAGGCTTGAATTATTCTGTGGTCGATATGACCATGAACGGCGGTGATGGCGCAATTGTCCAAAAAAATGTGAACCTCCTGGCCGATTGCTCTGAAAAGATATCGGCCGTTATCAAAAATTGTCAGGATGAATCCATTTGGGTGGTAACCCTAGGGACGGAAAATGGAGGGCTTGGTGCTTTCGACACATTTCATGCCTTTGAGGTAAGCGCTACGGGTGTAAATACCACAGCGGTCAAAAGTAAATTCAGCGGCCTAGAAGTATTTGACCCTAGAGGCTATCTTAAGTTCTCTGCGGACGGAACTAAATTGGCCTGTGCCAATTCGGCTTCGGGATTATTTTTATATGATTTTGATGCTACCACAGGGATATTGTCAAACCAACAGAATATTGGGGTGAGTGCTCCCAACAAGTTTCCCTATGGTGTGGAATTCTCCCCTAATCAACGATTTTTGTATGCCCACACCTCCAACAATGCCCCAGCGGATGAAGTGGGCACGCACTCCTCTTCCTTAGTTCAATACGACCTTGCTGCTCCGAATATTCAAGCTTCAGAAGTTGAAATCGACCGAAGGTCTATTTATCGTGGAGCACTTCAATTGGGTCAAAACGGAAAGATTTATAGAACCATAGCTGAGAATTACCTTACGGGGACCTCCTATTTAGGAGTTATCGAAAATCCTAATGCCCAAGGAGATGCCACCAACTACCGACACAATGCGGTTTTCCTTGGCCCGGATAGGGCAACCCAGGGCCTCCCTCCTTTTATTCAATCCTTTTTCGATAGGGTGGCCATTATCAAAAATGCGGACGGAACGAGTAGCACCTCACAAACCATATGTTTTGGGGAATCCTTCACGCTAGAGTCGGATGTAATTCCCGGGGCCACATACAACTGGGAAAAGGATGGCAGTCCATTAGCAAATAGCGGGAATACCTTTACCATAAATTCGGCAGACATAACGGATTCTGGTAGATACAGCTTGGAGATTATACCCGCTGACCCGAGTGAATGTCCCGTTGTCGGGGAAGCATTTATTATGGTGAATCCATTACCGGATAATCCATCACTTTTTTTGGCCCAATGTGATATTGTTCTGAATGGGGCTCCAGATGGATTGACAACGTTTAACCTGGAACAGGCTATTTTTAATCCGGATTATACTTATACCTTTTATGAATCTATGGCCGACTTGGGGAGCGATTTGGCCATAACAAATCTCATAGGTTACACCAATTCCGCTCCCTACAATCAGACCATTTACTATAAGGTTGTGGATTCCAACGGTTGCGAAAACACAGGTAACCTGGATTTGGAGGTTCGGGACATCATCATAAACCTGGGAGATGAAAAAGTATTCTACACCTGTGATGAAGCTCCCGAAGATGCATTTTTGGAGGGCTTTTTCAACTTAAACACAATTCAGGACGAAGAATATGCTGGAATCGATGTGGTTTTCTACGCCAATCAGGATGATGCAAGTTTGGAGCAAAATCCAATTTCGGGAGATTACCTCACTGCTTCAACCAGCATTTTTGCACGAATTGAAACCGGAAATGAATGTGAGGATATTGATTTGATCAATCTGGTGGTTAATCCCACCCCCTCTTTCGAATTTGAGGAAGAAATCATCTGGTGTACCGATGGCCCCCCTGTACCCATACAAGCACCTGGAGGGTTCGACCTATATCGCTGGTATCAACTGGATGGGGGCAATACCGTGGAACTTGGCACCGATAAAGAACTTGACATATCTGCAGTAGGAAACTATATTTTGGAGATTGGGTATCAGTACAATACCGCAGAAGGCCTATTTGAATGCTTCAATAGTGCTAGTTTCCAGGTGGTCCCTTCAAATATCGCCTTCATTCAAGATGTTGATGTAACCGATCTCACGGACAATAATATGGTAGAGGTCCTGGTAACAGGGGATGGAGATTACGAATACACCCTTGATGGGGTGAGCTATCAGGATTCCCCCATCTTTGAAAATGTGGAACCCGGGTTTGCCACTTTGAGCGTTCGTGATAAAAATGGATGTGGTGTTTCGGAACAGTTGATATCCATAATTGGCTATCCTAAGTTTTTCACACCTAATGGCGACAATGTTAACGATACTTGGCAGCTCATTGGCATTAATGAAGAATATCAGTCAGAAACCCTGATATCCATTTATGATCGTTACGGAAAACTAATGGCACAGGTAAGTCCAAAAACAACTGGCTGGAACGGAACTTTTAACAATAGGCAGCTTCCATCATCAGATTACTGGTTTAAAATCAACTTGGAAGATGGAAGGGTTTATCAAGGGCATTTTGCGTTAAAAAGATAGGTTTATGGCTAAGAATTATTTAATTTAAAGGGTTTGATTTTGGTCAAATGTTAAAAAAATTGCTTTACATATTGGTCTTTCTGACCGGCTTGGCCGGATTGTCCCAAGACTGTCCAGATTTGCTGTTTCCCGTTGATGGGGCAACCAATGTTCCTGTTGATGCAACCATTGCATGGGAATCATCAGATGGTGTTCCAGGCTATAGGATTCGCTTGGGAACTACTCCCGGAGGAGCTGAAATAACCGAACAATCCGTAGGGAGCTCTACTTCTTTCACTCCAAATTTGGGACTTCCCGAAAACACTACAATTTATGTGACCATCATTCTGGATTTCCTATTTCAAGGTAGTAGTGATATTGTGTGTACCAGTCAGTCCTTTGTTACGGAAGATGTCGTCACTGTGCCCGATTGCACCTCTTTTAGAAACCCTTTGGATGGGGCCACCAATGTTAGTGTATTCTCCAATTTATCCTGGAATTATGCGCCTAGGGCCACTGGATACCTAGTTACATTGGGCACCATTCCGGGAGGAAACGATATTTTGCCCCAGACAGATGTAGGGAACGTTCTTTTTTATGATCCACCAGGTGAACTACCGCCAAATGATTTGATCTATGCATCCGTCATACCTTTTAACGAAAATGGGAGTGCCTCTAGCTGTTCAGAAATCAGTTTTAGGACAAGGGACTTGGCCCCCATTCCAGGCTGTACATCGCTGGTGACCCCTTTTAATGGGGAAACAGACGTTCCGTTGACACCTTTAATTGAATGGCTTCCCGTACCTGGGGCTACCGGCTATCGTGTCACCATCGGATCTACTCCGGGGGGCGCTGATGTACTGAACAACAATAGTTTTAGCAGTAATTCTACCTTTGTGCTCAATTTTGAACCCAACCGCACCTTTTTTATAACCATAGTTCCTTTCAATGAGGCGGGTAGCGCCATAGGGTGTGTCCAAGAAAATTTTTCCACCCTATTGGGATGTGGGCCCTATCTTGACCCAGATTCGGGGGAATTTGTGACCTTGAATCCAATTACTGATTTTCCAGATACCCTTTCTTTTTGCGAAAACGAAACACCTTTTTTGGTTATCGCTCCTGATTCCGGAGATGGTTATCGATGGTACAAGGTTGACCAATTTGGCAATGAAACCCTTTTATCTGATACCAATGAGGTAATGCTCAATGAAAATGGTACGTACCGATACGAGGTGTATAACGAGGTGATACAATTTGGTGAGATTATCGAATGTCCAACTTCCAAAGAGTTTGAGGTGGTATCTTCCGAAATTCCATCGATAAGAACACTGATCCCAGTAGAAACTGCGACCGGATTTAGAATCACTGTTGAGGCCACGGGGAATGGCGCCTATGAGTATGCCATTGACAACAGGGATGGGCCCTACCAGGATAGCAACGTATTTAGCGATGTACCTTCGGGCAGCCATGAGTTTTTCGTTCGTGATAAAAATGGATGTGGTATCGTAAGCGCTCCGTTCATCCAGGATTTAACGGTTGAGGGCTTTCCTAAATTTTTCACCCCAAATGGGGACAATGTGAATGATTTTTGGCAATTCATCCAACCCAAAGAAGCAGAGGTAATAGTGCTACAGAGTATTCGAATCTTTGATAGGTATGGGCGATTGCTGTCCGTAATCACACAGAACTCCCTTGGTTGGGACGGTAACTTTGGAGGAAGACCCCTACCAGCTGGAGATTATTGGTTTGCTGCCACCGACGAAACCAATCGGGAAATAAGGGGTCACTTTGCTTTGAAAAGATAAGCTCATTTTACTTCGTTTTCGCTACTCCCTTTAGTATTTTTATGGGATGAAATTTCAGGTCGTATCCGAATTTGATCCCACTGGAGATCAACCTCAGGCCATACAACAATTGGTGCAAGGTATTAATGAAGGGGAACCGCATCAAACATTGCTTGGAGTTACGGGCTCCGGAAAAACCTTTACGGTGGCCAATGTGGTGGAACGCGTGCAACGCCCTACCCTTGTGTTAGCACACAACAAAACCCTCGCGGCGCAACTCTATTCTGAGTTTAAGCAGTTTTTTCCGAAAAATGCGGTTGAATATTTTGTTTCATATTACGATTATTACCAGCCCGAAGCCTACATTCCCACTAGCGGATTATACATTGAGAAGGACCTCTCCATTAATGAGGACATTGAAAAATTAAGATTAAGCGCCACATCCTCCCTATTATCAGGGCGCAGGGATGTTTTGGTAGTAGCTTCCGTTTCCTGCCTATATGGAATCGGAAATCCTGTTGAGTTTCAAAAGAATGTGATTTCCATTCAAAGAGATCAGGTCATTTCTCGAACCAAATTCCTGAAACTTTTAGTTCAGAGTCTTTACTCCAGGACGACAGCTGATTTTAGAAACGGGAACTTCAGGGTGAAGGGAGATGTAGTGGATGTGTTCCCAGGCTATGCCGACCATGCGTTCAGAATACACTTTTTTGGGGATGAAATTGAGGAAATAGAGGCGTTGGACCCTTTCAATAATAAGGTAATCGAAATCTATGACTCGCTAAACATTTATCCAGCGAATATGTTTGTGACCTCTCCAGATGTACTTCACAATGCTATCTACCAGATTCAGGATGACCTAGTGAAGCAAATCGACTATTTCAAGGACATTGGAAGGCCGTTGGAAGCCAAGCGTCTTGAAGAACGTACCAATTTTGATCTGGAAATGATTCGTGAACTTGGGTATTGCTCGGGAATAGAGAATTACTCGAGATATTTGGACGGTCGTGAACCGGGAACACGACCTTTCTGTCTCTTGGATTATTTTCCGGATGATTACCTGATGGTAATTGATGAAAGTCACGTTACCATTCCACAAGTACACGCCATGTACGGAGGAGATCGCTCAAGGAAGGAAAATCTGGTGGAGTACGGTTTTCGACTTCCCGCGGCAATGGACAATAGGCCACTTAAGTTCGAGGAGTTTGAAGCACTACAAAATCAAGCTCTTTATGTTAGTGCCACCCCAGCTGATTATGAACTGCAATTGAGCCAAGGGGTATACGTGGAACAGGTCATTCGGCCTACGGGGTTGTTGGATCCCATTATCGAGGTTAGGCCAAGCATGAACCAAATTGACGACTTGGTTGAGGAAATTCAACAACGCGTTGAACTGGATGAACGTACCTTGGTGACCACGCTCACCAAGCGTATGGCAGAGGAACTGACCAAGTATTTAGCCCGAATTGATATACGTTGTCGATATATTCATAGTGATGTGGACACCTTGGAACGTGTGGAAATCATGCAGGATCTAAGAAAGGGATTGTTCGATGTGCTGATCGGGGTTAACCTACTTCGTGAGGGGTTGGATTTGCCAGAAGTTTCCTTAGTGGCGATTTTGGATGCAGACAAGGAGGGGTTCTTACGAAGTAACCGTTCCTTGACGCAAACGGTGGGGCGCGCTGCCCGGAATTTAAATGGAAAGGCCATCATGTATGCGGATACCATTACGGAAAGCATGCAGAAGACCATTGATGAAACGAATTATCGGAGGGAAAAACAAATCAATTACAATAAGGAAAACAAAATCACCCCAAAGGCGCTGAACAAAAATCTCGACAATGCCCTGGCCAAGAACTCTGTTTCGACCTATCATTTTCAAAAGGAAGAATTAAGGGCGGCTGAACCTGATTTGGAATATTTGACCCCAGAGCAAAAAGAAAAATTGATCCGGAAAAAACGAAAAGCCATGGAAAAGGCGGCCAAGGATTTGAACTTTATGGAAGCCGCTAAGTTGAGGGATGAGATCAAGACACTTCAAGCACAGGAGTAAAAGAAAGCGCGCCCCGACGAAGCAATGTCAGGACGCGCCATCAAACTAACCAACTAAACCAACCATCATGAAACACCTACGTTGGTGTGCTTCAAAATCGTTATTAACCTTATCCTATGGAAATCAATCGTTTAGGCTCTGGCAATGCTTCCTCTTTTTTCGGAAGACTTACCCGTAACACTCCAGCTTCGTATTTGGCATCAATTTTAGAACCGTCAACAGTTTCAGGAAGGGTAAAGGCTCTTTTAAAGGAGGTAAAAGAAAACTCCTTTCGGGTATAATTCTCTTTCTCCTCTTTGTTTTCCGAAGTAATCTCACTGGAAATGGTCAGAATATCATTTTCCACTTCCACTTTAATTAAATTACATTCATC
>JBCCUY010000183.1:0-6941 GCA_039196145.1 Bacteroidota bacterium | reverse complement strand
TTAATTTTGAATTTTTGATTTTAAATGTTTAATGAATCCATTAAAAATTTAGAATTCAACATTCCTAATTTCTTAAAGGTTTACCCGTTTTCAACATATGCTGAATGCGTTCCAAAGTTTTTCGCTCGGTGCAAAGGGACAAAAAGGCTTCACGCTCCAAATCCAATAAATACTGTTCGGACACATAGCTTGCTTCGGATAGGTCACCACCAGCCATTACGTAGGCCAGTTTATCGGCGATTTTCTTGTCGTGTTCTGAGATATAGTGTCCGGCTTCCATAGAATCCGTTCCCACTAGGAACATTCCCAAGGCCTGTTTTCCGAGAACTTTTACGTCCTTTCTTTTCACAGGTTGGGTATACCCGGCTTCTGCCATCAATTTTGCATAGGCCTTGGCCGTAGCTATTTGTCGGTCTTTGTTGACAACCACTACATCTTTGCCTTTTTGGAGGATACCCAAATCGTATGCTTCATAGGCAGATGTGGATACCTTGGCCATACCAATGGTCAGGAAATATTCCTGTAGTACGTTCAACTCCACGTCGTTCTTACGGAAAGTATCAGATGCCCTTAGGGCCATTTCCTTGGAACCACCACCTCCGGGAATCACACCCACACCAAACTCCACCAACCCGATATAGGTTTCCGCGGCAGCAACAATTTTATCTGCATGCAGCGATAGCTCACATCCTCCCCCCAAGCACATACCGTGTGGAGCAGATATGGTAGGAATAGAAGAATATCGCATCCGCATCATGGTATCCTGGAAGTATTTGATGGCCATATTAAGCTCGTCGTACTCCTGTTCCACGGCCATCATGAAAATCATCCCAATATTGGCTCCAACAGAGAAATTTGCAGCCTGATTACCAACCACCAAACCTTGAAAATCTTTCTCTGCAAGGTCAACGGCTTTGTTTAGACCAGCCAGTACATCGCCCCCAATGGTATTCATTTTGGATTGGAACTCTACATTGAGAATACCGTCTCCCAAATCCTCGATTACCACGCCACTATTCTTAAAGACTTCATTGGATTTTCTGATATTGTCCAAAATGATAAAGGCATCCTGACCAGGAACCTTTTCCAAGGCTTTTTTAGGGATATCGTAATAATAGGTAGCCCCATCCTTTACGGAATAGAAGGCATCAACACCAGCGGCTTTCATGTCGTTCACCCAAGCGGCAAGCTCCAATCCTTCGGCTTTTATAAATTCCAAGCCCTTGTCCAAGCCAACGGCATCCCAAATCTGGAAGGGACCATGTTCCCACCCAAAACCGGCCTTCATGGCATCATCTATTTTGTATAGTTCGTCCGTAATCTCCGGAATCCTATGCGAAACATAGGCGAACAAGGCGCCAAAACTCTTTCGGTAAAACTCACCAGCCTTATCCTTTCCTCCAACAAGGACCGAAAACCGATCCACAACTTTATCAATGGTTTTGGTCAGCTCAAGGGTGGCGAACTTGGCACTTTTCTTGGAGCGATAGTCCATGGTATCCAAATCCAAGGTCAGGATTTCACTCTTGCCTTTATCGTCCTTTATTTTTTTATAGAACCCTTGTCCAGACTTGCTTCCCAACCATTGGTTGTCCATCATGGTCTCGATGAAATCTGGTAGTTGAAAGAGTTCCAATCGCTCATCATCCTTACAGTTTTCATGGATTCCGTTGGCCACATGAACCAACGTATCCAGTCCCACTACATCCACAGTACGGAAAGTTGCGGATTTAGGTCGACCTATTACAGGTCCGGTCAACTTGTCCACTTCTTCCACAGTCATGCCCAAATCTTTCACCACATGGAACAGGCTCTGAATGCTAAAAATCCCAATTCGATTTCCAATAAAAGCCGGGGTGTCCTTGGCAACCACCGAGGTCTTGCCCAAAAACTGCTCCCCATATCCGTTTAGGAAGTCCAAAACGTCCTGAGAGGTCTGGGGTCCGGGGATAATCTCAAATAATTTAAGGTAGCGCGCAGGGTTAAAGAAATGCGTACCGCAAAAATGCTTTTGGAAATCCTCGGTTCGTCCCTCATTCATAAACTTGATGGGAATACCGGAAGTGTTGGAAGTGATCAACGTGCCGGGAGTCCTATGTTTTTCAAGGTTTTCAAAAACCTGTTTTTTGATGTCAAGGCGTTCCACCACCACTTCAATGATCCAGTCCACATCGCCGACTTTGGCAATGTCGTCTTCCAGATTGCCTGTAATGATCCTATTGGCAAATTTCTTGTGGTAGATAGGGGAGGGCTTTGATTTTAAGGCGGCGGTGAGGGAATCGTTCACCAAACGGTTGCGAACCACCTTGTCTTCAAGGCTTAGACCTTTGGCCTTTTCTTTATCGTTAAGTTCTCTGGGGACAATATCGAGAAGCAAGACTTCCACACCAATATTGGCAAAGTGGCAGGCAATGCCACTACCCATGATTCCTGAACCGATGACGGCAACTTTATTGATATGCCTTTTCATGTATTATGTTGGAATTAATTTGTTGATTTAATGTATACTTTCTTATCTGTGATCAGTTTGTTGATCACCGTTGCGGTTTTGAAAAAGCTGGTCAAATCCTCCTCCGAAACATGTTCCCGAACCACTTCGTTAAACCGAAGGACCACATCTTTGGAATCCTTTCTTTTTTCCAGCCCAAGAGCGGTGAGGTGAATCAATACCCCTCGTCCGTCCTTTGGATTGGGTTTGCGTTGGATGTATCCCCGTTCCTCAATATTTTTTAGGATTCTGGAGAGACTGGTGGCCTCCATTCCCATTTTGGGCCCCAAAGCGGTGCTGGGGGTTCCTTTTTTTGGATCGATGCTCAGGAGTGTAAAACCTATGGCCATGGTAAGCCCGTAGTGTTTGGCTTCCTCATTGTACATTTTGCTTACTGCTTGCCATGTGGCCCTCAAGGCGTAATCGATGGTCAATTCTTTCATGGAACTGGATTGGTCCCCAAATATACAAAAATTTATTATGCATGCATAATAAATCGGATTTAGTTGAAAAGAAGGTTATGTTGAAAAAGATCATTCGTCAATTGAAACGAGGTATCGGTCAATTGGGTGGCGTGTTTTCTATAGATTCAGACTTAACCTATATGCAGAATTATGTCTCGAAACGAGGACATTATGTTGGATAAAACTTCTTATCTCCTCTAAGAAAGAACTAATAAGAAAAACAAAAACCCTCCGCAAAGCGGAGGGTCCTTTTTTTGGTTGGATAGTTAGTAACTCCTAACCTCCATAGATACTATTATAGAGGTCCAAATACTTTTCTTTTACAATTTTGCGGCGGAGTTTCATGGTAGGTGTCAAGTGTCCATCGTCCACACTCCACACATCTGGGGTAAGCCGAAACTGTTTTACCTTTTCCCATTTGGCAAACTCCTGGTTGGCCATGTCCACTTCTTCTTGGATACGGGAAATTACCTTGTCGTTCAAAATGATGTCTGAATTGGCACCTATTGTTACTTCATGTCTGTTGGCCCATTCGTGCAAAAACTCAAAGTTGGGCTGTATAAGTGCAGCAGGCATTTTTTCGCCTTCGCCCACCACCATGATCTGTTCTATAAAACGAGATTGCTTAAAGCGGTTTTCCAACAATTGTGGCGCTACATATTTTCCCCCAGACGTTTTGAACATCTCTTTTTTACGGTCGGTTATTTTTAGGAATCCATCGGCATCCACTTCGCCAATATCCCCAGTATGGAAATAACCATCCTTGAGCACCTCGGACGTTTTTTCTGGGTCTTTGTAATAGCCTTGCATCACCTGGGGTCCTTTAATGCAGATTTCGCCATCATCGGCAATCTTGACTTCTGTGCGAGCAATAGGCCTGCCCACGGTTCCAATTTTAAAACCACTTTCGCGCATGTCGTTTACAGAAACTACGGGAGAGGTCTCTGTTAACCCGTAGCCTTCCATGACACCCATTTCCGCTGCATTGAAGATACGTGCCAATCTCGGTTGTAGGGCGGCACTACCAGAGGCTATCAGTTTTAGATTGCCGCCAAGTCCTTCTTTCCATTTGCTGAAAATGAGTTTGCGGGCCAAGGCCAACTTTTTTTCGTACCACCAGCCGTTTTGGCCATAGGGCTCGTATTTTAATCCTACTTCTACGGCCCAGAAGAACAATTTCTTTTTAATGCCGGTCAAGGCAGCACCTTTGGCAATGATTTTATCGTATACCTTTTCCAGAAGACGGGGCACGGCAGTCATTACATGAGGACATGTTTCCTTAAGGTTGTCGCTTATGGTTTCCAAGGATTCGGCGTAGTGTATGGCCACTCCTCTGTACTGATACAGGTAAATCAACATCCGTTCGTACACGTGGCATAACGGGAGAAAACTCAAGGATTTGGTCTCTCCATCCACAATGGGAAATCGTTTGGAGCTTTCTATGGCATTGCTCACAAGGTTGTCATGGGACAACATTACCCCTTTGGGCCTTCCTGTGGTACCAGAGGTATAGATCAAGGTGGCAAGATCGTTTGGTGTTACCTGGGCCATTAGCTTCTCTACCTCTTCCTGATTGGATTTATCGGCGCCAAGTTCCAGTACTTCTCTCCAATTCTTGCAATTGCCAAGATCATCAAAGGAGTATACGTCTTTAAGATTTTTGATTTTGGAGGAAACCTCCAAAACTTTTTCCAATACTTCACCACATGAAACAAAGCAGTATTTGGCTTCGGAATGGTTTAGTACGTACTCATAATCGGATGCGGATATGGTTGGGTATATCGGTACATTCTGAGCTCCAATCTGCAGGATTCCGATATCCATGATGTTCCATTCAGTTCTATTGTTCATGGAGATTACGGCAATCTTGTCGTTTGGTTTTACCCCCATTCGCAACAAGGCCCTACTCACTGCATTTGCTTGATCAATATAGGCTTGGGTGGAAGTAGCTTGCCACTTGCCGTCGTATTTGGTGACCAGCGCATTTTCAAGGGGGAATTTTTCCAATTGGTAATATGGAAAATCAAATAATCTGGTAACTGTTTGCATAGTAAGTTTCTGTAAAGTAATTGCAAAATAGGGAAAGGATGCCGGATTTTAAAATGGAAAACTCAATTACAAGCCTATTTACTTGTTAAAAACCTATTTTTTGCAAGGGCGCAAGTTTCTTGAAAAATAAGCATCCAAATAAGAACAGACGCTTTTGCCTATATAGAAAATTACTTTTTGTAGAATCTCTAAACCCCTTGATTATGAAAAGTAATTTTAATGCCATAGCATTTGTTTTAATGGTTATTTTAGGCTCTTGCTCAAGCGATTATTCAGAAGAAATCATAGATCTTCCCGACACCGTTCAAAATGATGATGACCAAAACAATGACGAAGAACCGACACTCCCCGTAATCGATGTTAATGAAATTAGTGAGGAAGACCTCGCTATTTTAAATGCAACACTAGATCTTCCTGCCAGTTTTTTTACATACGATGGGGCTTTGCCCAACTTTTTTCTAAACAACAATCTTAACGGGGAAGATAACACTCCTGCCACCAATCCCGTTTCCAACCCTGGTGCTACCTTGGGGCGAGTGTTGTTTTATGATGTAAGATTGTCTGCCAATAACACTATTTCTTGTGCCTCGTGCCACCTTCAGGAAAATGGGTTTTCCGACCCCAACCAGTTTAGTACTGGATTTGAGGGCGGACTTACGGGAAGAAACTCCATGGGTCTTGCCAACGCCCGGTTTTATGACAATGGACGATTCTTTTGGGACGAGCGTGCTGCAAACTTGGAAACGCAGGTATTGTTACCTATTCAAGATGCTGTGGAGATGAGGCTCACACTGGAAGAATTGGAATCCAAGTTAGCAGCTGAAGCCTATTATCAGGTATTGTTTCGCTTGGCCTTTGGTGACGAGGAGGTGACAAGCAACAGGGTGTCGTTGGCACTTGCCCAATTTGTGCGCTCCATGGTGTCTTACCAATCAAAATTTGATGAAGGTTTGGCCCAATCCAATAATCCCAATCAGAACTTTCCGAATTTCACCGTTTCTGAAAACAGGGGCAAACAGCTGTTCAATAGCGATATGACGAATTGTTCTGAATGCCACCATACCAATGCCCAGGTTGGGGATGCTGCCCGGAACAATGGCTTAGATGCTACCTTTTCCGATTTGGGAGTGGGTGGAGTTACCAATAACAATAATCAAAATGGGGAATTCAAGGTACCCTCTCTACGTAATATCGCCCTTACCGCACCCTATATGCACGATGGCCGTTTTGCCACGCTGCGAGAGGTAATCGAACACTATGATACAGGGGTGCAAAACAGCGCAACCTTGGACAACCGACTTAGGATGCAAGGCGGAAATGTCCGCCGATTAAATCTTTCGGAAGCGGATATTCAAGCCTTGGAAGATTTTTTATTGACCTTGACCGATGAGGTTTTCATTCAGGATGAAAAGTTTTCCAATCCATTTAGAAACGAATTTTTGGAATAACCTGGTCCGCATTAACTGCTGGATACAGGAATTTCGTCTAGGCTGTAATAGATTTTTAACCCATGCTTTTTGGCCACTTCCACATCTTGGTCAGCACCTTTGGAAGCTCCTTCAATGCGCAGCACTGCATCGCATTTTAAAAGCATTCTGTGGGCAGCAGGATATTGGATTTCTTGCCAGACTTCATCCCCTGGGGTTGTGGCCCCGGCCAACTTTAAAAGAGGCAGGGCCAGCCATTCCCCAATTATGGGCATATGCCCCATTCGGAACAAGGGTAGGGCCATAGCCTCCAGACGTTCCAGATTTCTTTGCATTAATTCAGGATCGTTGTTGGTGCCACTACGATAGGGACCAGCTATTAGAATCATCATAATAAACCATTTTGGGTAAAGAAACATCCATACTGAGCCATTTCAAATAATGTAGTTTAAGAAATTTGGATTCAGGGATTTGCTCTTATGATGCTCAAAAATTCAGGGGTGATGCCCAAAT
>JBCCUY010000182.1:0-6942 GCA_039196145.1 Bacteroidota bacterium | reverse complement strand
CAAGCCATAGGTATAAACCTGTTGCTGGTTCTCTGGGTGGTTAAGTTCCCAATTCCAATAGTATTTCCAGATTAAAATACCAGCAAGTACCAAGGCAATTCGCAAAAAGAGCTTTCGGTACTTTAAACAGGTGTTCCAAAACTCCTCTAGACTGCCCATTAAAAATCCAACCAAATAAAAAGTGATGGAAGAAACAAACACATACCAATCACTGATCAGGCTGCCCTGTTCCGGCCAGTCGATATACAACCAGAAAAAATACTGCACAAAAGGAAGTGCCAATGCAAAGTGGGCAATGGGGCTTTTAAAGAGTGTATTAAAAAAGGGCTTAAATCGGTTGAACCACTTCACTTTCGCCATGGAAAATACCGGCAGCAACAGTATGGTGAACACGAACAAATAGGCCACAAACCACATATGGCTCCAAGTAAAGGAACCGTCAGGGTAGGGAACAATTTCATAGACCGATGGATAAAAAGTGGCAAAACCTTCGGTTATCCTGCCTTTCTGCAGCCATTCAAAATAGACCTGTATGGGTCTGATGAAGAAGATGGCGAAGGCCAATGGAATGAACAATCGCACAAAGCGCTCACCCATAAATTTGAGGATAGATCGTCTTCGCAAGGAGAACCTGACCCCTACCCCTGCAATAAAAAATAAAAGGGGGAGCCGCCACTGGTGTAACCACCAAACCGCCCTGGTAATCCAAGGCGAGGTCTCCTTGTTGTTGATTTCCCAGGTATAATGTTCTACAAAGGGTACGGCACAATGGAACAGGATGAGCGTGCCAAAGGCCATCACCCGAAGCCAGTCGATGTAATGAAGTCTTGTTTGCATGTTGATTGATGAGTCTTACCTAAAAGACAACAAAACCGGAACAAAGGTTGCCTGAGCCGTCATAGTATAGCCAAAAACTGTTTAGCGCATCTTTAAAAATTGGTTTAGATTTGTGTATGGCAGGTTTACAGGTGACCACACATCCCGATTTTGAAACACGAATGGCAAGCTATCCCAAAGGGATACGGGAGAAGATGCAAGAATTGCGCACGCTTGTGCTAGAGAGCGCTAAGGAGACCGGGGAAATTGAACGTTTGGGGGAAATGCTAAAATGGGGCGAACCCAGTTTTTTGACCCCGCAGGGAAGTACTCTCCGCATGGATTGGAAGGAAAAAACACCTGACCAGTACGCGCTTTATTTTCAGTGCACCAGTAAATTGGTCCATACCTTTAGGTTGGTTTTTGGCAATGACCTTAATTATGAAGGAAATAGGGCCCTTGTTTTTCCGTTAGCAGCTCCACTGCCCAAAGCGCAGGTAAAAGCCTGTATTAAAACCACCCTGACCTACCACAATGTGAAGCATCTACCCACTTTGGGTCTGTGAAAGCACCGTGTATGATCCCTTTCCTGTTCTACGGTCCCAAACTTTGCCCAATAGGTTCCCTGAGTACCTTTACTTGTTAATATAGAGTATTTTTCTCGTTTGGATTTAGCTGGAAGACATTGTTTTTATGCTGTCTAGTTACGGTTTTTCTCCTGAATCCATTTGCCCATATACTTGGAAGCGGAAAGGGTTTGTTGTTGTAGCATTCGGCCCATCAGGTTTTGGGAACGATGGGATTTTAAATCGTTTTCCAGATTCGCCAAACAGGATTTCAAGGCTTTTATATGGGTGGGTTTTTGATACTTCTTTTTCAAAATGGTGATTCCACATTTTTGGGCATCCTGCCAGTCGACCTGATGCTTGTACAAATGAATGGCTGATTGGGCAAAATCGTCCCAATTCTCGCAAATGGTTCCGGGCCATGATAGGTCCTGGTGCATTCCCTCTGCCCCAATAGCGGTAGTTACGGATGGAGTGCCGTTGACCATGGCATCGATAAGCTTGCCTTTAATGCCCGCCCCAAATTGAATTGGCGCCAATAATAACCTCGTTCGTAGCAACAAAGCCTCCAAATCTTCTACCCAACCCTTCACCTCGAACCCTTGTTTGGGATCATGCATTTCCCTAATCTGTTGTGGTAGGTAGGCTCCACAGACAAGAAGTCTTGCCGCTGGTAACTCTTTGCGAATTTGTGGCCAAATGTTCTGTCTCAAAATTTTGAAGGCCTCCAAATTGGGGGCGTGCTTTCCATTTCCCACACAGATAAAATCGTTCCGGTCTGTAAAACTGGGCCAATTTCCTGTTTTTTCAGGCGAAGGGGGTTCCAACATAAAGGGTAAATGCAGAAGAAGCTGTTCAGGAACCATTGCCTGTGTTTTCAGAAGTTCAATTTCATAACTGGAAATCATTAGGGACAGGTCGCAGCGATAAATGCTCGTCAGCTCCCTCAGGGTCATAGGGTGATTTTTCCAATCCTCAGATGTCCAGTTTTTACGCTGTTTGAAACACTCTTCGCGGGATTTACGCAAGGCATGAAGATCTTCCGTATTCAAAACCCGCAATGCCTGTGGAGCAAATTCGGCAACCCGCCACCCAAACTGTTCTTCGGTCATAAAGCGATCGAAAACCACCAAATCCGGTTTGAGCTGTAAAAGAAAATCATCAAAACTGGAATGGTTCAGCTGGATTGCCATTATCCCCACTCCCATTCGCTCTAAATCAAAACTGTGTTCCGTGCTTGAAGCGGTGCTGGCGAAAATAATTTCATGTTTCAACTCTTGAAAAGCCTCAATGAGCTGTAGCATCCTATGACCTGCAGCAGTTGTGGAAGGTTCGGGCCAAAGATGTCCTATGATAAGGGTTTTCTTCACTTCGTTCTGTTACGGTGGTCAATCAACAATTGGCAATGTACAACAAAGCAAAGGTTAAAATTGAAAGTGGAAAATAGAAAATTGAACTTGAAATTCAGCTTGAACTTGAGTTTAGGATTTGATACCAGATGTTGGATGTACAATTACCAAAACCATTCTAACCTTCCAAAAATCAAATAATCTAACGATCTACATAAGTGCCGCGAACTTTTTGGAAATGCTGGAGCGGAGTTTGCGCTCATAATCCTCCTCCAACCATTCCTTGTAGTTCTTGGTGTTGTTCATGATACAATAGGAATATTGCCGTACCCGATACGAAATTTCCTCCTTGAGCTCCTTGGCCAAGATTCGGGCATCAAAAACATCCTCGCTATTTTCCACACAGATTTGGGCATGTTGCTCAATGCTCATTTCTAGTACTTCCTTGGATTTTCTGCCCTGGGCAAACACCTTTTTGTATTCCTCTTTGATGTCGAACGTGATCACCTCGGATTTGCTGAACTTGGCTTTCAGCTCATCCGGCATTTGATATACAAACTCGCGTTCAATATCCTCATCATTTTTGATGTTTTCCAGATAGAAGTCGGGAAAATGAAAAATCTCCTGCCAATCCACAGGGGAATCCCAAGGTCCAAAACGGGCAATGTTGTTACCCATATCAATGACCTGAAACTCGTCTTTATCTGGTAATACACGTGACCCCCTTCCGATCATCTGAAAATATAAGGTGAGGGATCGTGTAGCCCTGTTCAGGATAATGGATTGTACTGTGGGCTCGTCAAAACCGGTGGTCAGTATACTTACCGAGGTCAATATCGCTTCCGGGGTATTGGCAAACCAATCCAAAATTTCCCTTCGCTCCGTGGCCGTATTCTTATTGTCCAAATGCCGGATGTTATACCCTGCCTTTTTAAAGGTTTCGTATACATATAGCGAAGTACTGATACCATTGTTGAAAATGAGGGTCTTGGTGCCCTTTGCAATATCTTCATAGGCGGTGAGCAGTTTCCCCAACATGCTATGGTTCCCGTAAAACTCATCCGATGATTTTACGGTATAATCACCGTTTATGCCCAACTTTAAGGTTCTAAGGCTAACATCATAATTATACAGGTTCGCTTTGGCCAAAAAGCTTTTTTCGATCAAGGATTTAATGGATTCCCCAATGATCAGATGCTTGTAATTATCCTTCATGGGAAGCTTTATATTGGAACTCAAAGGCGTTGCGGTAACTCCAAGGATCGTTGATTCCTCAAAATACTTAAACAGTTTTCTGAACGAGTTGTAGTGCGCCTCGTCTATGATGACCAACCCAATATTGTTAAGTTTTACCTTTTCCTCCTGCAAGCGGTTGTTCAAGGTCTCCACCATGGCCACAAAGCACATGTACTCATCTTGGTCGTATAATTCCTTGACCTCGCTGTTGATGATTTTATTGGCGACACCAAATCCGTGGAGCATTTTTGAGGTCTGTCCGCTAAGTTCGATCCTATGGGTAAGCACCATGACTTTTTTTCCGGTGTCCTGAATGTACTTTCGGGTTATTTCCGAAAAAACCACCGTCTTACCGCCCCCAGTAGGTAACTGATATAGGATGTTGGTGCCTTGCGGTAGTTCGTCGATATGCTTGAAGATTTTTTTAAGATCCTCTTGTTGGTAATCGTATAGTGTTTTCTTGCTTACTGCTCTTTCTATCTCCAAAGGAAAAATGGATTAAATGTTCCAAATTATCAAACCTTACAAAATTAGCTGTTTTTTAAACTTGGGTCGGGCTTTATTTGAGCAATTCTATCAAGATACTATCAACAATTGTTTAGCAGTCTGATTTTGAACAAGTTCCCTTCCTGCTAATAACATTTTGATAACAATAGCAAATGGCGTTTGGAAAATTGTGTTTTATGGTGTATACTGAATGCTTATATTCACTACAATCCTAATTACACCAATGAGGCAGTTAAAAATCATTAAGCAGGTCACCAACCGTGAGTCCAAATCCCTAGACAAATACCTTCAAGACATCAGCAAAATTGAGTTGATTACTGCCCAGGAGGAAGTGGAGTTGGCCCAGAAGATCAGAGCTGGGGACCAAGCTGCCTTAGAAAAATTGACCAACGCCAATCTTCGTTTTGTGGTCTCCGTTGCGAAACAATATCAAAACCAGGGACTTAAACTGCCAGATTTGATCAATGAGGGTAATCTGGGATTGGTAAAAGCGGCCCAACGTTTTGACGAGACCAGGGGTTTTAAATTCATCTCATATGCCGTTTGGTGGATTCGCCAGTCTATTCTGCAGGCTTTGGCGGAGCAGTCCCGTGTAGTACGATTGCCCTTGAACAAAATAGGTTCCATCAATAAAATTAAAAAGACCTTCAGCTATTTGGAACAAGCACATGAGCGACCTCCATCTCCTGAAGAAATTGCCAAAGAATTGGATATGACGGTGAGCGAAGTGAAGCAATCCTTAAAAAATACAGGTCGGCATGTATCCATGGATGCGCCTCTCAAAGAAGGGGAAACATCCAGCCTCTATGATGTGCTGAACTCGGGAGAATCTCCCAAACCAGACAAGGAGCTGATGCATCAATCGTTGTATACCGAAATCAATAGGGCTTTGGAAACGCTATCGCCCAGGGAGGCTGATGTGGTAAGATTGTATTACGGAATTGGGGACCAACAGTCCATGACCTTGGAGGAAATAGGCAGCACGTTCGACCTTACCCGGGAGCGTGTACGCCAAATTCGTGAAAAGGCCATTCGAAAATTAAGACATACGTCCAAAAGCAAAATTTTAAAGAGCTATTTGGGCTGATACCTAACTCGAACCAATAAAAAAAGGGCCGTTTTTAACGGCCCTTTTTATGCTTTATACCCAATGTCCGTTACGGACGACTCAACTGATTAATATTATAATCCGTGAGCATTTGGTTCAAATCTTGAATAAAACTCAAGTATGCCGTGTTTTCTTGGTTCTGATTGTTCATGAATTACGTTTTTTGGGGTGTTAGGTCTATAGATAATCCAACTCTACAAGTTCGTTTACGCTCAAAATTTCATTTAATTCTTGAAGAAATGCCAAATATTCTTCTCCGTAGGTATCGTATAACATAATTATTAAGTGGTTTTCAGTTTGGGTTATACTTATAACGTGAACTTAGCGCAAAGATTATGAAAGGACAATATTTTGTGGTGAAACCAAGGGTTTTAGTGGTGTATTTTGTTAAAGAATGAAAGGGTATGGGAGCCAAATTGACGCTCAAAATGGGATTTGACTTTAAGAGTCCAAAATGTCCAAGGGAATACCGAAATCCATATCCAAATCCGGGTCTATCTTGGAAGGCTCAATACCGAATTCGTCATAAATAAAGCAGAGGTTCATGGGAAGCTTTGTCTTTTCGGATGGATCTTCGATTCCTAAGCGTTCCAGCAGTCCACAGCGAACCTCAAAGGCCTTACTGCTCAATTTGGGGTTTGGGTGGGCTTCCAGTTCCTCCAAGAGGGCCAGGTCCTTCCGGTCGCCAATTTCCAACATCTGCTCTATAAGCATCAATTTGCAATCCATATCAGATGCGTGTTGCAGCAACGGATAAAATATGCTTTGATGATATTCGGGCAGGTTCTTGACCATGGTTGTTGTTACATATTTCTCAGTACGTCTATTTCAAAATCCACCAATTCCTCAACTTTTGGGTATTCCACCAAAAATTGTTGATATAAGAAATTTAGATACTTAATGTCATTATCGGTCTTACAGACCATACTCATTTGTTCGGTAATCTCCAGTAAACTAACGGTCTTCATCATTTTTAAACAGGCCTCAATTTTTTGACATGCAAAGTCAACGCCTCTAAAATTCTCCGTTTGCAAATTAACCTTGACTTTACCTATGAACTCCAGAATGTTCTGCTTATATATGCGGACAAGCTCCTCCAAAAGTTCCATTTGGCCCATACATTCATCCAATACCGGTCTAAGATTTACCTTTTGAGTGCTGAACACCGACTCTAGGTTTTTTTCAATTAACTGTGCATCGGTTACGCTTATCTTCTGAATGGAGTTCATTTGTTCTGTCGCCGAACTTAATCGGTTGCTGACCTTCTTTAATGCCTTGATCATTTCTTGCTGTTTCCTATCCAATTGGGTTTGGTCCAGCATGTGCACCAGAGTCTGGAGTAATTCCAACTCTTGGGTTG
>JBCCUY010000181.1:0-6961 GCA_039196145.1 Bacteroidota bacterium | reverse complement strand
CTCCACTCATAACTAACCTCTTTACATAGTATCAACCTCAAGGAAAGTATTTAATCATTAAATATAAAACCATGAGAATCTTAACCTATGTCCTAAGCTTTACAGCTGCCATTTTGTTAATGGCATGTACCGGGGGATCATCTAAAAAAGACATCGCCGAATCCCCTCATTATTGGCCACCTATGGAAATAGATACCACAAAGTTGTTGGGCCAAGAATTTTTCAGTGATATCCATAAAAACAATCTTGGGCGTTATGTTTTTGCCAACGAAATAATTGACAGGGAATGGCAGGATGAAAGGAAATTTGTAACGGCATACGATATGTCCAAAATGGATGAAGTGCCTTTGTTCAGTAGGTTGTTTATCAACTATAATACCGGTCCGGCTGAAATCTTCAAACGATTTTCTGTGAACCCCGGGATCAGGAGAAATGCCCATCTGCGTTACGATTATTTTGTGGATAGCCTCCAAGCAGAAAAAGATTACAATTATAAAACCACGAGGGAAGAGTTAGGATGGGAGTCTGTAAGATACCCAGTGTTCGAGCCCAGCGTATTTCCAAAAGAGAAAGGAGAAAAACCCATAATAAGTAGACAACAAGCCCGCATTTGTGAAGCACTATTAAAACACCAAGGGTATATCAAGTCTAAAAAGGACAAAACAATACTGTTAGGTTTAAGGTACTCGTTGGCTGATGGTAGCTCAGCAGGTGGATGGAGGGATAAAAGAACCTTGTCCCTGGCCCAAGGCCAAATCTTAATGACGAATGTGGATGAAGGCCTGGAGTGGATCAGCAAAATTCCAAACTATAAAGTTCCAGAACCTTTTGAGAGAGATAAAAAATTGGAAAAAGAGGCCTTGAAATTAATGCAAAACCATGCCAGAAACAATGGTTGGAAAGAAAAGTTCAAAAAAGCAATCATAACAAGCGACAAACGTGCAAAGAGAAATAAGTTCTCAGGTATTCTAGAAGGTTATACCAGAACATTTGCATTGGTTGGTAAATGGCCGGATGGATCTTACACTATTCAGTATTTCAATACATTTCAATCCCCTGAGGGTCCTTTGAATCATTATGGAAATGGGGAGCAGCATTTAATTTGGGGCGGTGCAGTGGATTTGTAGGCACTCAACTTAATCTGTCGCTTTAATCAAAAACAAGTACACGGGAAAATGGTCGCTGTACCCTCCTGTGTAGTTTTTACCAGAATAGGTTCTTAAGGGATAGCCCTTATACTTTCCGCTCTGGGTTCTTATAAAGGTTGGGGCATGAATTCCGGCTTTCCAAAAAGTATATCCGCTTTGCGTCTTTTCAATAAGGTTCGAGGTCATGAAGAATTGGTCAAAAAGATTCCATTTGTCTCGATAGGCTAAACTTCCCATACCTTTTTTATACATTTTGTCCATAGGATTATAAATGCCAGCGGTATCGGTTAAGGAAATTCTGCTCTTAGTTTTCAGTACCTTTTTGAGACTGGCATCACGGGGGTCATCGTTGAGGTCGCCCATACTTATGATTTTGACATCTTGGTCCAGACGTTTTAAAGAATCTATGATACGCTTGTTCAATAGCGCCGCCTTTATACGTTTTGGACTGCTTTTGGAAGTGCCGCCCCTTCTTGAGGGCCAATGGTTCACAATAAAGTAAAGTTCTTCTCCATCCATTACACCGCCTACTAATAGTTGGTCCCTGGTATAAACCCGTTCTCCTATATCATCAAAGAGTAGAAGTCTATGGCTTTTGAAAGATGTAGGGATAAAAACATTTTTTTTGAATAGAAGCGCAACATCTATTCCTCTTGCATCTGGTGAATCAAAGTGAGCAATACCGTAATCCTTGTCCAACAAATTGGGGTGATGTATCAGATCTTCTATAACTTTTCGGTTTTCTACCTCGCAGAGACCAATAATATCTGGAGATGTCCCCGATTTTTCCGAACCTATTTCTGAAAGTACCCGACTAATATTTTCAATTTTTTTTTGATACCGTTCATAGGTCCAATGGTAGCTCCCCTCAGGGGTGCGTTCGTCGTCAAAGACTAAGGTGTCGTTTACAGTATCAAACAAGTTTTCAACGTTGTAAAATGCAATGGTTCTTAGTTGGTAAGTGGATTGTTCTTGGCCATGGGAATGCACCCATACTAGAAGCAGGAAGTAGGTTAAAAATCGCATCTGGGCTTTGTTTTCTGATCTAAAATAAGTAAGATTGTTCGTTTTTCTTACAAAGAAAGAGATAATAACCCCAAATTTTATTTTTATTAACCTACAATGGTCACTATATGAGAACTGCCATGTTCGCTGTGGTGTTCTGTTATGCCACCTATCTTACAGGCCAGCAGAATACCATAATTTCAGGAACAGTCAAGAATGGATTTACGGGTAAACCTGTACTAAGTACCAACTTAAACCTAAACGGAATTACAAAGAATTTGGAAATTGATTCTGAGGGGCAATTTTCCATTTTGGCGCCTCCTGATGGAAACCAAACACTCGAGATATCTGCACCGGGATTTGTAACGAAACGCTTCGAGATATACTTGGATGGTAATGCCATCGAATTGGGAGACGTCCTATTGGAAAAGGACATCACTTCTGAAAAAAATGACAATTTAATTACACTTTCCGATAACGATTTTGGGGATGATGATGATTTACCTTCGGCCTCAATGGGAATTTTGCAGTCTACTCGGGATGTTTTTTTGAACCGTGCTGCTTTTGACTTTGGACAAGCTTTTTTTAAAGTAAGGGGCTACGATTCTCAACATGGCCAAGTCTTGTTAAACAGTCTTCCCATGAACAAACTCTGGGATGGACGACCACAATGGAATCACTGGGGAGGTTTAAATGATGCCATAAGAAATCAGGAGTTTAGCCATGCTTTAACCACCAATCCCTATGGTTTTGGTGGGATTCTTGGAACCACGAACATAAATACCAAACCCTCTGGTTTTAGACCTGGACTACGTATTTCGAGCTCTGCATCAAATAGAACTTATAGGGGAAGGATTATGGCCACCTATAGCTCCGGTCAGTCCGGCAGTGGAATTTCCTATGCAGTTTCTTCTTCCAGGAGATGGGCAAAAACCGGATATGTGGATGGTACTCTTTATGATGCATATTCCTTTTTCGGAGCATTGGAATATAAACTGAATCCAAAAAACAGTTTGGTAGCCACTGCTGTGCTGGCAAAAAATAGAAGGGGTCGTTCTGCTGCACTTACCCAAGAAATCTATGATCTGATGGGAAATCGGTACAATCCGTACTGCGGAAATCAAAACGGAAAAACCAGAAATTCTAGAGAACGGGTCATTTTCGAACCTTTTTTTATGCTCAACCATTTCATGGAATCCAAAAAATGGACCTGGGTCAGTGGAATAATGTACCAAGATGGCATAACGGCAAAAAGCAGGTTGGGATATTCAAATGCTCCAAATCCGGACCCCACCTACTATAAAAATGTTCCAAGTTACCATTTAAACGGCGCTATCGGTGCGGACTTTTTGAATATGGCCCTCGCCCTAAAGGGGTTTAAGAATCATTCACAAGTACCTTGGGAACAATTGTATCTGTCAAATACTAACACTGCAGATACTTCTGCCAGTTACATACTACAAGAAGACAAGGTTCAAGAAAGGCAGCTTAGTGCGGCCAGCAGTATGAGTTGGAAGATCAACTCTAAATTCAAACTCAGTTTGGGAGCTAATTTCAAGAATAGTGCTGTGAACCAATATGCAGAAATCAAAGATCTATTGGGTGCGGATGTTTATTGGGATAAAGATTCGTTTTCCAATACCCGGAACGATTTGCAAGGAAGTTTGGCAAAAAGGACAGGAGATAGGGTCGGGTACAATTTTGGATTGGCGATGACCCGATTTCGAGGGTTTGGACAGTTGGAAATCCAAGGAAATAGTTGGGATGGATTTGCCTCCGCTTCCGTTTCAAGTTTGAATCTTCAGCGAAATGGGCTTTTCCAAAATGAGCGTTACGTGGAAAACTCCTTTGGTAAAGGTGAGGAACTTGCCTTATCAGGATTTGGCTTGAAGTCTGGCTTTACCTATTATATTACAGGGAGACATAGTCTGTCATTTCATGGTGGGTCAATGCAGCGACCACCAACCATTCAAAACATATTTGTAAACCCTAGGGAAAACAATCTTGTGGTGCCTGATTTGCAAAAAGTGAACATTACCACTGCTGATGCCAACTATTACCTAAGACTACCAGACCTGACCGGAAGAATTAGCATCTTTTACACCCGATTTCAACATGAAACCGATATCAATTTCTTTTTTTCGGACACGGGTTTGGGCTCGGACTTTGTTCAGGAAGTGGTCACCGGATTGGACAGACTCCACAAAGGCATTGAACTTGGTATGGAATATCAGATTTCAAATGATGTGAAGCTGTCAGTGGTCGGGAATCTAGGGGATTACATATTCGCCAGTGACCCGAACATTCAGTTGTATTTTGATACATCGGGAGAGCAGCAGGACTTGATTAATTTAGAAGGTAATGTTGATTTAGGCGTCGCCAAGGTCAAAGGGTTGAAGCTTTCGCAAGGGCCACAAACTGCCCTGGCATTGGGTGTGGAATATCGAAGTCCAAAATACTGGTGGATGGGCGCAACGGCCAATTATTTGGATGAAAACTATGCCAGCATATCAACAATTGTTAGAACAAACAGTTTTTTGCTCGACCCGGAAACGGGTGTGCCACACCCTGAGGCTATCCCAGAAAACACAGCTAGACTTTTGAATCAACAAAAAATGGATGAGGGCTACCTCCTGAATTTGGTTGGTGGAAAATCGTGGCTGATCAAAGGGAAATACATCAGCACTTTTTTAAGCGTCAACAACCTATTTGATTCGGTATTTAGGACTGGGGGCTATGAGCAAAGTCGCAATGCAAACTTCGGGCAAATGCAACAGGACAATTTGAGTGGAACCCCATCTTTTGGCCCAAAGTACTGGTTCAGTTATGGACGCACCTATTTTTTAAACCTAGCAATAAGCTTATAATGAATAGCATATATCCAAACAGAAAAACAATACGGTTTTTGCTCAAAATCCTAGGTGTCCAGATATTGATTTTGAGTTATTCCTGCGTAGCAAATCCCGATTTTGATATACCTCCCTTAGACTGCGCCGAGGGAACAGGGGCCAACTTGGACTTTCGAGGATTGGATTCGCTGTATCAAGGGGAGACTCTGCAAATTCTCGACGACTTTGTCTTAGAGGGATATGTGGTTTCCTCAGATATCGCAAGTAATTTTTTTGGGGTACTGATGATTCAGGACAAACTGGAAAACCCAAATCAAGGCCTTCGGTTTGAAATGGATCAAAGCCAATCCCATCTACAGTTCCCGCCAGGCACCAAAATTCTAATAAAATTGAACGGACTCTATTTGGGTAAAACAAAACATGAATACAAACTTGGTGGCACTTTTTCCTCCTTTGGAAACATTTCCGTTGGGAGGCTTCCCTCGCTTAAAGTAAAAGACCACCTGTTTTCCTCTTGTGCAGAAGAAAAGGCCGTACCTACGGTAACCACAATATCCCAGTTGGGTCAGCTACCTTCCAATACCCTTGTCAAGTTGGAAAATATGGAGTTTCTGGATGAAGAGCTGGGGGAGACGTTTGCAGTGGAGCAAGAAGAAACAATACGTATGTTGCAAGATTGTGACGAGAACCAAGTAGAGTTGGTAACCAGTGGCTATGCAGATTTTCAAGCCGAACCCCTTCCCTCTGGCAGGGGTTCGGTCACAGGGGTTTTGGTAAGAGATGGGAATGATTACCAACTTATGATCCGAAGCTTGGGAGATATCGATTTTTCCAAAGAACGATGCCCGGAAGTCATCAGGGAGTTTACATCCAATAAGATTTTTATTTCGGAATTGGCCGATCCTGACAACAATGCCGCCGCAAGATTTGTTGAACTATATAACGCGGGTGACAGCTCTCTGGATTTGAACCTATGGAGCTTGAGACGTTATACCAATGACAATACGGAAATTGGTTCGGAGATTGATTTATCTGGATACACCATCGAAGAAAACGGTACACTGGTGATATCACCAAATACCCAGGAATTCCAAATGGTTTATGGTTTTTTGCCTGATTTGGGCATTTCTACAAATAGTCCTGCGGATTCTAATGGTGATGACAATTTGGAGCTGGTAGATCCCTTCGGTAAGGTCATTGATGCTTTCGGGGTGGTGGGTGAGGACGGTTCCGGGACCAATCACGAGTTTGAGGATGGCCGGGCGGTTCGGAATCCAGATATTATTGAGGCCAACCCGGTTTATACTTTTACGGAATGGACTGTTTTTAACGATACGGGAGACTCCGGAACCACAAAACAGCCGCAAAATGCACCCCAGGATTATGATCCAGGAACGCACTAAAATTATAATAGAACCCAAACTGTGATTTTGATTGGAAACATCCAAGACGCAGCTTCAGACGTAAATTAGAACAGTAAACTTAAATTACCTATACCATGAAACATGTTTTTTTGACACTACTTTTTGGTCTTGCTCTGGTGTTTACCTGTGAGGCACAACAAATTTCAAAAAATGCACTTGGTGTGCGAATCGGAGATGATGATGGATTTGATTCCTTTGGGGCGGAAATCAGCTACCAAAGAGCTATTTTGGATAACAACAGATTGGAATTTGACCTGGGGATACGCTCAGGTGATGGTTATGATGCCTTTAAGGCAGTGGGTCTTTTCCAGTGGGTAATGCCTTTGGACCGATCTTTTCACTGGTATGTAGGTGCCGGGGCGGGAATTGGAAGCGTGGATGTAGATGGTGCGGGATCGGATTCTTTCGCCTTACTAGCTGGGGATATTGGAATTGAGTACAACTTCAAAATCCCATTATTGATTTCACTGGATTTAAGACCAGAACTGGGATTTGCTGATGACTTTTATGGTGATGGTGACGTTGATGGTGATGG
>JBCCUY010000180.1:0-6969 GCA_039196145.1 Bacteroidota bacterium | reverse complement strand
TCCAAAAGCGATTTTTTGTAGTTCTTGTTGATAAAAAAGCCATTTTTTACTTGGATAACTAGACCTCTTTTTAGTTGAACACCGAAGGTTTAAAAAAGGATCATCCTATATTTGATTGTAAAAGGCAAACAGATGAAGACTTGGCTCAAACCACTTGAACTGGAAGGAAAATTAGTGAAACTGATTCCCTTACAAAAATCACATAAAATGGACCTTTTGAACGCTGCGGCGGATGGAAAGCTATGGGAGTTATGGTATACTTCTGTACCCTCGGAAATTACCATCGACAGCTATATTGAAACGGTATTGGAGCAACAAAAGGCCGGCATTGCACTTCCCTTTGTTATTCTGGATAAAACAACCCATACCATAGTGGGTTCAACACGGTATTTGAATGGGGACGCCCAAAATAGACGAGCGGAAATCGGGGCAACTTGGTATGCCAAAAGTGTACAACGGTCAGGTATCAATACAGAATGTAAATATCTTCTGCTGACCCATGCTTTTGAGCAACTCAAAACTATTGCGGTTGAATTCAAGACCCATTTTTTCAATTTCCCTTCACGAAACGCCATTCTTCGCTTAGGGGCGAAACAGGAAGGAATCATTCGGAATCATAGGATTGATGCGAACGGGAAGTATAGGGACACCGTCATCTTTTCCATTTTGGAAAGTGAGTGGCCCACGGTAAAGCATTCCCTGGAATATAAAATGAATAAAACGTACTAGGCTTGACCTTTCTTTAGGAGCTGGGCCAAATTAAAACTGGCCTGTTCCAAATTCTGAAAACTTTGTGCTTTGGCTTGTTCCAAAGTTCCTATTTCATTAAGGATGGAAACTGCATAATCAAGACCAAGTTGCTGTATTCCAGCTATGGAAATGTTCAAGGAACCACAAAGTGCGGCAACAGGAATTTTTTTGGTTTTTGCCATTCTAATAACCCCCTCAATAGTCTTCCCAGAAGCTGTTTGACCATCCAATTGCCCCTCTCCGGTGATGATCCAATCAGCGTTTTGCAAAGCTGCTTCAAATTGGGCCATTTCCATAATCAAGTCTACCCCGGAGGTAAGCTTGGCGTCCAAAAAGACCACAGCTCCTGCTCCCATTCCACCGGCTGCTCCTGCTCCGGGAATGGACTGAACATCCAAACCAGAAAACGCCTGGATTACTTCGGCAAAACTCTGAAGTCCGGCATCCAAGAGAGCCACTTCTTTGGTTGAAGCCCCTTTTTGCGGACCGTATACATAGGCCGCCCCATTTTTCCCATAAAGTGGATTGTTGACATCACAAGCCACTTTAACTCTGGCTTTTTTCAATTTAGGATCAACTTCAGAACCATCAATTCGATGTACCTCCTGCAAATTTCTACCGATGGGCTTCAGCTCATTTCCTTCCTTGTCCTTAAAAATATATCCCAAGGCGGAGGCCATTCCCATTCCAGCGTCATTGGTAGCACTTCCTCCAATACCCAAAACAATTTCCTTAGCCCCTTTCTTTAGGGCATCGGCTATCATCTGACCCGTGCCAACGGTGGTGGTTTCCATGCAATTCAACTCACTTTTATCCAAAAGTTTGTATCCTGATGCTTCCGACATTTCGATATAGGCAATTCCCTTGTGTTTGGAGAACAGGTAATTGGCTTTGACCTTGCGAAATAACGGGTCTTTTACCTCAACCGTTTCTTCACTGGCCTCAAGATATTCCTTAACCACTTCCAAGGTGCCATCCCCTCCATCAGCCAAAGGCTTTTTTATGATTTCTGCACTGGGAAAGACCATTTTAAGTCCACTTTCCACGGCCTCACAAAACTGGAAACCAGTCAATGAGCCTTTATATTTATCCGGAGCGACAACAAATTTCATCTAAAATCACATTAGCCAAAAAACTTGGGCAACCCAATGCTGAAGAGTATAATCAGCAAGAAGAAGCCAAGTAAAATATACAATTCCTTTCTTCCTGCGTAATATACCACTTCCAATCCTTTATTGGCCTTTCTTTTAATGAGATGACTAAACGCTACCGCCACAATTATGGTGACCAGACACCCAATGGCATTCCACCAAAACCAAAAAACTTCTGGTACATAAAGCCATAAGTACATATTGAAAAGCACTCCCACCACGATACCTAAATTGGCCCCCAGGGCATGCGTTTTTTTGGTAAGAATGGCCAGCACAAAGGCTGCCAAAATAGGTCCATAAAATACAGAGCTCACCTTGTTGATCACTTCAATGACCGTACCCTCAATATTCCCGGCGAAGAAGGCGAAAAACAAACAGACCAGTCCCCAAAACAGGGAGAGCAACCGGGATGTGAACACATACTTCTTATTGTCCATATCCGGTTTGAACCTTTTTACAAAGTCTTCCATGGTCACGGCGGAAAGGGAATTGACCGTTGAACTCAAGGAGGACATGGCCGCGGACATTATGGCCACAATCAGAATTCCAATAATCCCATTGGGCAGGTAGTTAATGATAAACACCGGAACCATCAAATCTGCTTTTTTTCCTTCCAAAGAACCAATATTGGCTTGATAGACCGAGTCCATCATCTGTTGAAATCCGACATCCTGGAGCAGCAGTGTTCCCAGAACCAATCCCATGATACAGTAGGTAAGGGTCAATGGAAACCTGAAAAGACCATTGGCCAATAACAATTTTTTTATGGTTGGCATGCCTTTGGCAGAAAGCAACCGCTGCGATTGCGTCTGATCCGTGCCATAGTAGGAGGCGTACAGGAAAAAGCCCCCAATAACCATGGGCCAAAACCCAAATTCATCTTGTTTGTCCCCATTATTGAATCCCCATTTTCCAAAATCCACTGCAGTGATACGGTCCTTGTCCACATTGGTGAGGAAGTTTTCGAAACCTCCCAATTCACTAATTCCATAGGCAAGACAAATCACAATCCCCAAGAACAAAATGATCATTTGAATGACATCTCCCCAAATCACTGCTTTCATCCCACCTTGGAAAGAGTACACCAAGGTTATTACCCCAATAATGAGGATGGAAATCCAAAAATCGACTCCCACCGTTGCCTGTAAAATCAAGGCCATGGTGTAAACCATTACACCTGTTGCGACCGACCTACTCACCTGAAACACAAAACTGATTAACAAACGGGAAGAGGCATCGAACCGCTTTTCCAAATATTCGTAAACACTTACAATTCCTGATCTATACAGGGTTGGAATAATGGCTATAAGCAAAAAGGCCATGGCCAAGGGCACACCAAATTCATAGGTAAGCCATTGCAAACCTCCGCCATCCTTTAATCCCACAAAAGCTGGTGCGGAAATAAAACTAATAGCCGATAATTGGGTGGCCATGGTTGACAAGCTCAAGGGTAGCCAGCCCATGCTTCTCCCCCCTAAAAAGTAATCTCCGGAACTTTTGTTTTCCTTGAAAAAATAGCCGATTCCCAAAAAACCAACCAAGTAGACCACAATGATGATGTAATCGATGTAATTCATAATCTATGCTTTAATTTCTCTTTGACACTGGCATGCCATTCCGACTTAAGTAATCCCAATAGTACCGCATCTGCCCTTTCAGGGCCCTTGATAGAGGGAAATAGATTGCGTATTTTGCCTTCCCGAGTGCAGCCAACGCTTTCCATGGCGGCAATGCTTATTTTGTTCTCGGCGTGGGCACCCAAACCCACCCGTTCCACTCCCAGTTCTTCGAATGCAAACTGAAACATTAGAAACTTACAGTTTTTATTCAGCCCTGTGCCCCGAGAGGTTTTGCCATACCAAGTATACCCCAATCGGATTGTGTTAAGGTCGTGTTGACAATCAAAAAAACGAGTGCAACCTGTATATTTTCCCTGAATCTTATCAAAGACCGCAAAGGGATATTCCTTGTGTTCCCTTCGGGCCGTAATGGCGTCCTCCAGATAATGCCGAAAATCCCCGCTCCCATCTGACCGACCCAAAAAGTAGGTCCAAATGGCCTCTTCAGAAGCAATTTCTTTGAGTTCTTCCAAATGTTCCGGCATCAAAGGTTCCAATCGGACCCGTTGGTTTTCCAGTACATAGGATTTATCAAAGTCGATGGGCATATTCAGGTTTTAGGATTCATCTTTTAAAAAATCAATAATCAAAGCTGCGCTCCAGGAAAAATTATCCCCTCCGTATCCATTTTTATCGGCATCCGGATTGTCTTTTCTGGAGTCAAAATATTCGAAGAATCCATTGTTGCCTATGAGCTCCAAAGAATCGTTTTTCACGCGTTGCGCCAAATCAGAATAACCATACCGCCTAAGCCCGTGATGTAACATCCAGTTGAGATTTATCCATACCGGACCTCTCCAATATTTGCGCGGATTGAATCGCTCATGGGTTGGGTCAAATGAGGCACATAGATATCGCCCTTCGTCTCCAAATTTTTCCATTAAAGTGTCCACCAATGTCTTGGCTTGTTCCTGGGTGGGTGCCCCGGCATACAAGGGTGCGAAGGAAGAAGAACAGACGTACGGAAGCTGTTTGTTGTTTCGCAGATCGAAATGTACATAGGCCCCAAGCTTCTCGCTGAACAATTTACTATTAAGGCTGGCAATGCTTTGGGCTTGCTTTTCCTTTAAAAATGAAATCTTGTCCTCATTTCCCCCTAAACGACCATACAACTTGATCAGGGCCTCATTAGATCGAATGAGCATGGCGTTAAAGAGTGGATCCAGTACCAAAAATGGTGAATGTTCCGCGATTTTGGTATCGTCATAGTTATACTTTTTGGCGATGTCGATAATATATAGGTAATGGTCGTATTCCCTTTTTGATGGCCTTTGGGCCGGGTCCACATGGGTGGTATCCCTACGTTCAAACTCGTATTCCGGAGGATCCATGGTGTCCCAAATATCATCCCAAATGGGGGAATTATCCGTACCCGATTCCCAGTTATGGTAAATGTACACCAAGCCATTCTTTTCCAAATCACGATGCTCATAGAAGTATTCGTGGTTGTGGTATACCTTATCAATATGTTTTGCCACAAAGTCCAACATCTCCTGACTTTCCCCTGAGATTTCCAGAAGTCGTTCCAAGATAAAACCGGTAACCGGAGGTTGGGTCATTCCTGTAGAGCGATATTTTTTTGAAGCTTGTGGATGCAAATGTGATTGGTGAAAATCTGGACCCGGGAAATAGGAATCGCTGTCGGTATGGAAAATAATATGGGGAATAAATCCATTTTCCCATTGGGCATCCATCAACGTATCTATCTCCACCATGGCCTTTTTTACATCGTAATGGGCAAAACCCAAGGCGATGAATCCTGAATCCCATTTCCATTGAAAGGGATATAATCCCTCACTCGGGATGGTAAACCCTCCGTCCTGAAAATTCCTTTCCAAAACCTGAATTGCGCTATCTATCAATTTCTCTTTCATAAACGTATGATAAAACGTATTGGCGGTCCTTACCGCCAATACGCTACATGAACTAAAAAACTAACTTAAACTATTTTTAGCTGACTAAAAATTGAACGTTGCCGTGAGGAAGAACCTTCTAGGTAAAATTGGACGTCCAAAGAAAAAATCCTGGTTCCCAGCTTCACCGGCGACTCCCGCCCTGGGGTTACCTTCGGTAATTCCATCACTATCAAATAAATTAAATATGGAGAACCCTAGTCGTACAGAGTTTTCATTGTTGGTATTAAAGGTATACCCGGCACCCAAACGGGCAATGGTAATGGCATCCAGTTCCACATCATTGATATCCGAAGTAAACTTCTTCCCTGTATGGTTCAAGGAGAAAAGCGCATCAAAAGCACTATCGTCATAATTCAAGGCGATGCTCCCCAAAATGTTGGGTTGTCTCGCCAATTCATTCCCCTCATTGGTAACCGTGGAACCCCCATTGACCAAATCCTCCTGAATGTTCTTTGTGATCTCGTGGTTTTGGTAGGTTGCTGTTCCTTGCAGACTCAACACATCGGTAAATCGGTAATCCCAAGTGGCTTCCAGACCAAAAGTAGAGGTGTTTTGTTCGCTTCGGGTTTGATCTACCAACAATCCGCCAACAATAGCCTGGTTGATCCGTACTCTATCCTTTAAGCTCACGTAGTAAGCTGCTGCAGAACCTGAAAATTTGGAGGTTCCAAACTTGGCACCAGCTTCAAACTGGATAATATTTTCTGCATCGTAGTTGGATTCCGGAATTCCGGCCACAGGGGCAAAACTTCTGATTTGTGGAAAGAAGAACCCCCTAGAAAAGTTGGCGTACAAATTGGTACTTTCAGATAGTTCATAAAGTCCGGCCAAAGATACCGCCCAATCTGTTGCGCTGATTCTGGCCCGGGTAAAGCTGCCATCGGCAAACTGTACGTTCCGCAAATCATCGGTCAGCTCCGTATTGTCATATACGGTGGATTCAACCAGTCCTCCGTTGCTGAAATTTCCTTCTGTGGATTCCAATCTAAACCCAACATCAAATCTCCATTTATCAAAAACCATCTCATCCGTAATATAGAACGCGGTGCGATTTTGATCTAGGAATCTGTTGGATGTCATTCCCAAGCGATTGGTAAGGCCGCCTTCAGAAAAAATCACGTTGGCCCCACCGGCGTCGGTATAGCTCAAGTTTACCAATCTTGGATTGTTATTGAACTCTGAAAGTACGCGGTATTGGTAATTTACGTCTTCAGCCTCGGTTCGGGATAAAAAGGTACCCAAGGTGAAGTTATGGAAGCCATCATTGGATCTCAAAGTCAAAGATGCTTCTCCTGAATAATCGGTCATGGGTCGTAATCGATCTACATGAAGGTTGTCAACCACCAAATCCGATCCGTTGATCTGTGCTTCACCACCACCTTGGTAGGTAGCACTAAACCCAAGATTTCCCGGTGCTACACTTTCCACATAGTTGTTCAAGGAAATTGGATTCCCGTTATCACCGTTTCCTCCTACGTACAACGCAAAATTATGTTCGTAGTTGGCATACCTAATTTTGGATTTAAATCTAAG
>JBCCUY010000179.1:0-6979 GCA_039196145.1 Bacteroidota bacterium | reverse complement strand
GAATCCTGAGTGCATGACCAATCTTTCCATTTACGCAGAGCACGCAAAAGTTAAAAATTACGATGCAGCTTATGAACCATGGAAAATGGTATATGAAAGCTGTCCGGATATTAACAAGGCCAATTTCTCCTATGGAGAGAAGATTCTTGCCCACAAAATCAAGAATTCCTCTGGAGCTGACAAGGATGGTTACATTCAGGACTTGATGTCTTTATACGATGCAAGTTTGAAATATTTCCCAACTAAATTCAGTAAAGCCGGCGTTACCATAGACAAGGCACTTTTGTCCTATGACAACAAAATGGCTTCTGACGAGCAACTCTACGGAATGTTGGGGAAAGCTTTTAAAGAGGATAGGAAAAACTTTAAAAACCCTAAAGCGCTTTACCTTTATTTCTCCACCTTGGTGGATTTGCACGAGGGGAATAAGAAGGACCTTCAAGAAGTGTTTGACGTATACGATGATGTTACCGAAAAGGTAGAAGAAGAAAATAAGAAACTTACTGCGGTTGTTACAAAATTGCTGCCTAAAGATTCGTTAGGTACTTTGACCTCCAAGGAAAAAAGACAATTGAGAGTGGCTACCACAAACTCTAAGTCATACGGTAAGATTGCAACCAGCATCGATTCCAAATTGGGAGCCTTGGCTGATTGTGGTAACCTTATCCCACTTTATGAAAAGAGCTATGAAGCCAAGAAAAATGATGTAAACTGGGTAAAACGTGCCGTTGGAAGAATGTTCTCCAAAGAATGTACGGACGATCCAATGTTCCAGAAGTTGTTTGAGGCCCAGTTGGCTTTGGATCCTTCAGCGGATGCCTACCTATATGGTGGTACATTAAAACAAAAAGCGGGTGATAGTAAGGGAGCCATTGCAGACTTCAACAAAGCTGTTGAGTTGGAGACGGACAATTTCAGAAAGTCCAATATCCTTTATAAGATTGCAACTACGGTAAGAAGAAGTAGCAAGTCTCAAGCTAGAAGCTATGCTTTAAAAGCGGTTGACGCCAACCCTGCAAACGGGAAAGCATATTTGTTGATTGCCAACCTGTACGCTAGCAGTGCAAATGCATGCGGAAGCACACCTTTCGAAAAAAGAGCCATCTACTGGAAGGCTGCCGATATGGCTAGAAAAGCAGGTCGCGTAGACCCATCCCTAAGTGGTAGGGCCAGCAAGTCTGCTGCAAGTTATGCTGCCAAAGCACCTACCAAAGAAATGATCTTTAGCTCCGGGAAAGCTGGTCAAACAGTTTCCTTTAGCTGCTGGGTAGGAGGTAGCGTTAGAGTACCTAGTCTATAATGTGAGACAGACCTTAAGAAATAAATTATACAGTTTTGCCACGGTTTTAACCGTGGCAATCCTTTTTATATCCTGTGGTGACAACTACCAACGGGTGGGAGAGGAAGCCGTAAAACCAATATTTCCTTCTGGTGTGGCCCAAAACCTAAAACTCACCTATACAGAGACCCGGGAAGAAATGAGCACGCAAGATCAGGACAGTTCTAAGGTAATCGCTATTCTAACGAGTCCGGTTTACGAGAATTTTGACAATCAGTATTTCAAATTCCAGACCTTTCCTGATGGCCTTCAAGTAGATTTCTTCGACGATAAAGATCAAAAGAGCGTTATCACCGCAGATTACGGAATCGTGTATTCACAGACCAATCTTATAGACTTACAAGGTAATGTGGTTATTGAAACGCATGATGGGAAAAAGCTCGAAACTCCACAGCTCTTCTACGATCGTTCCAATAGTTGGATTTTTACAGAGGAGATCTTTACCTATACCAACCCTGAGGATGGCACTGTTATGGATGGAGAAGGAATGGATTTTAACCGGGATTTTAGCTATTTTAAAGCACACAAGACCTATGGCCTCATGACCATACAAGAAAAAGAACTAGATGATTAAAATTTTAAAATACACGGAATACCTTTATTTGGTTGTGGCGGTGGTATCTATTTATAAAGTGGCCACACTTTGGAGCATCAATCCCAAAGAGACCTATATATTTATCTTTTTTGCCGTGGTCTCCACCGCAATGTTCCTATTTAGGAGGAGATATAGAAAACGCTTCGAACAGCGTAAAAAGGAGAATCAACAGTAGTTAGCCTTGGAAGTTTCGCTGATTGTTATCATTTTATCCCTATTATTCTCAGCTTTTTTCTCTGGGATGGAAATCGCTTTTGTTTCTGCAAACCGTATCCATATAGAGATTGAGAAAAAGCAGGAGGGCTTTTTTGCAAAAGTGCTTACTTGGCTTACGGAGAAACCCTCCAAGTTCATCGCAACCATGCTTATTGGAAACAATATTGCCCTTGTTATTTATGGACTTTTTATGGGTGATGTCCTTATGGAATGGTTTCAAGGTTTGTTGCCAACCACAAGCAACTTTCTAAACGCCATGCTTACCGATTTTAGCTTGCTTTCCCAGACGTTGATATCCACGCTCATTATTTTGGTAACGGCAGAGTTTTTGCCCAAGGTGTTGTTTCAGATTTATTCAAATACCTTATTGAAGGTCTTTGCCATACCAGCTTATTTTTTCTATCTGCTGTTTTCCGTGATATCCTGGTTTGTTATCAAAGTATCTGATTTTATCCTTCGTGTGTTTTTCAAAACGGAAGGTGATGAGGTACAACTGGCTTTCACAAAAATTGAACTGGGTGATTACATCACTGAACAGATGGAAACCGTGGAAGAGGAAGATGAGGTGGATTCTGAAATCCAGATTTTTCAGAATGCACTTGAGTTTTCTGCAGTAAAGGCACGGGAAGTTATGGTACCCCGAACCGAAATAATGGCCGTTGAAATTGAGGAAACCCCAAAAAACTTGGCCAAGCTGTTTTCGGAAACAGGTTATTCCAAAATCTTGGTCTATAAGGAGAGCATAGACGAAATCATAGGGTATGTCCACTCCTATGAGTTGTTCAAAAAACCCAAGACCATAAAAAGCATTCTACTTCCGGTAGAGTTTGTGCCCGAAACGATGTTGATCCAAGACATTTTGAATGTGCTCACCAAAAAAAGAAAGAGTATTGCCGTAGTTTTGGATGAATATGGTGGTACTTCGGGAATAATGACGGTTGAAGATATCGTTGAGGAACTCTTTGGAGAAATTGAGGATGAACACGATAGCACGGATTTGCACGAAGAGCAATTGAGTGAAAACGTATATAAGTTCTCCGCCCGAATGGAGGTGGACTATATCAATGAGAATTACAAACTGGAACTGCCAGAGAGTGATGAGTATGAAACCCTGGGCGGATTGATCATGAATGAAACAGGTGAAATACCAGAACAAGACTCCGAAATCAAGCTTGATAATTTTATCTTCAACATCTTGGAGGTCTCCAATACAAAAATTGATTTGGTAAGTGTTCAGGTTATCCCTGAAGATTAACAATTTCCGCGCTTTGTTGGGCTTTCCTATTTGAAAAGAAAATGGTATTTTCGCCCACTGAAATTATAGAAAACAAGCAGTAAAATGGCAATATTAGAGAATATTAGGAAACGTACAACCGTACTGATTTTGATCATCGGGATGGCCTTGTTCGCCTTTGTAATATCAGGAGTCTTTACAAGTAATGATTTTGGAGGTGCCAAAGTAGGTTCCGCGGTGGCGGAAATCAATGGGGAAAGCATTTCCATTGATGACTTTAGAAGAGAAGTGGAAAGTGCCTCAAGACGATTTGGCCCAAGTTTTTCCTCTACCCAGTTGGTGAACCAGGTGTATGACCAAGAGATAAGAAAGGCCATTTTACAGCAACAGTTTGATGACTTGGGCATAGATGTGGAAAGTGATCAGATTATTGAGTTTGTTAAAACGTCTGGATATGCGCAGATTCCAGATTTTCAGGATGAAAACGGAATCTTCAATGCTGAGGTCTTTAAGAGTGCCATAGCCGATTGGAAGGTGAACGACCCACTACGTTACGATGCTTGGTTGCAGGATGAACAACGCATTATTCAATCTGCAAAGGAGCGTATTTACTTTAACCTGATCAAAGGTGGTGTGGGTGCAACTCTTGCAGAAGGAGAGTTCGATTACAAAATGGCGAATGAAAAAGTGGATATCCAATACGTTCGTGTCCCCTACACCTCGGTTCCGGATAGTACAATTCAAGTGACCAAAAGCGATATTCAAGCCTATGTGAACAATCACCAAGATGAGTATAAGCAGGAAAAGGCAAGGGACATCCGCTTTGTATATTTTGAGGAAAAAGCCTCTGCCGATGATGAAAAGGCCGTTGAGGATGCCATTTCCACTTTGCTTGATGATTCTGTGGAATACGTTCAGGAAAGAAATACTACGGATACCATTCCTGGGTTTATCAATACCCAAGATATGGCCGCGTTCCTAGACCGCAATTCCGATACAAAATTTGATACGATTTATAAGGCCAAAAATGATTTGCCAACCTTGGTGGCCGATTCTTTGATCAACCTTCAGGTTGGTGAGACCTACGGACCTTATCGTGAAGGTGATTTCCTTAGGGTGAGCAAAATGATGAACAGAAAACCTAATGGTACCGTTAAGGCAAGCCATATTCTTTTTACTTGGCAGGGTGCTGAAAGGGCCAATCCAAGCATCACCAGAACCAAGGAAGAAGCTGAGGCCAAGGCCAAAGAGATATTGGCTGAAGCCAAGAAAGATGGGGCCGTGTTCACTACATTGGCCAGGGATAATTCAGATGGACCCTCCGCCCCAAGAGGTGGCGATTTGGGTTACTTCCAAGAAGGGGTTATGGCAGATGCCTTTAACGACTTCTGTTTTAATAACGAGGTTGGTGCCATTGACTTGGTGGAAACCCAGTTTGGTTACCACGTTATCAAAATAGATGACAAGCAGGACATTGTTCAGGTGGCTACCTTATCTAGGGAAATTGAAGCCTCTGAGGAAACTATCAATACCTTGTTTACGAATGCCACAAAATTTGAAATGGCTTCCATTGATGCTGAAGCCAACGCTTTTGGAGACATTGCCAAGGAAAGCAACTATGTGGTAAGGCCTGTTAACAAAATCAAAGAAATGGATGAAGTTCTTCCTGGACTTAACGCCCAACGCGGGGTCGTTCAGTGGGCTTTTAATGATGATACGGAAGTGGGCGATATCAAACGGTTTAACATCAATAACGGGTATGCTGTGGTTCAGTTGGTGAAGAAGTACAAAGAAGGGCTTATGGCTCCAGAAGATGCTTCTGCCAATGCATTACCAAAAATTAGAAAAGAGCGCAAGGCTGAGCAGATTATTGCCGCCAACCAGAATAAGGGTATGGACGCTTTGGCTAAAGATAACAATGTGGCCTTGTCCAATGCTTCTGCTCTTACCATGAAATCACCAACGCTTCCAGGTGCAGGTAGAGAGCCTTTGGTTGTTGGAACTGCCTTTGCACTTACCCAAGACGGAACTTCTTCGTTAATTAAAGGAGAAACAGGTGTCTTTATGGTGAAGGTGACCAAAAAGGAAGAGGCACCCAACGTAGACAACTTTAGTACCTATGCCAATGCGCTAAGAACCAATGCAAGTAATAGGGTAAACGGTGATATCTACACGGCCCTTAAGGAAGGCGCGGAGATTGAGGATAAGCGGGCAACTTTCTATTAGTAGAAAGCCTTTTGACATAAAATGAAAAGCCTCCCAAAAGGGAGGCTTTTTTATGACCAGATTCATGCTTAGGAAAAACCTTAATACTTTGGACTCAAGGTCAAAGGCCTATGATTATTCACATTTGTTAAGTAGCTCGCCTACAGCAGGATTAGGGCCTTCATCCAAAACCACAATATCATTGGGGTCAGTTAAGGTATAAAGATTTTCTTCCTCAAAATCCCCTGCGCTATAGGTCCAGGTAAATATATAAGTGCCTTCAGGAACTGTAATGATTTCCATTTGGTCTGTACCTGAATCCCCGGAAACTGAATAGGTGGATAATGCTCCATCCATATTTACGGTTATAGTCCCACCATTCCAGCCATCACCATAAAGATCTTCCATTTCCAGAACCCAGTCTCCTGGGGTTGGAGGATCAAGGCACAGGATTTCCGAACTATAATCCAAAGGGGATCTAAAAAAGAGCTCTCCCCGAGGGCTATCTCCGGTATTGGTTGATTTGAAGGTTCTACCATCTGCCATGTTAATAGTAAACGAGAAAATAACTAAATCTCCTCCTTCCGCATCTGTTTCGTTTATATCTAAAGCTGTAAAGACTTCTTCTGCGGTTAACTCATAACTATTCTCCGGAAAACCATCCGAGTTAATGGGAAGGGACGAAACATTTACGGTTTCTATCAGTACCGGATCAACAGAAAAATCATCATCGGTATTAGGATCTCCATCGGTTGTATTGTCTTTATAGGAAATGCTAAAATCCAAAGAGGCTACCTCGCTAATATCCCGTGAGACCACCTCACCTGTAATGGAGTAACCGGAAATCTCAAAGTTATCATTTTTGTTAAAAATCCCACCATCTTCAATGGTTCTAAAGTAAGCTCCATGCTGTAGCTCTGGAACGTGCATATAGGTGGTCTTGTCCTCATCTTCACAGGCACTCAATCCTGCAACTAGCAGTGCTAGGGTCAAAATTTTATAGGTATGTTTCATAGTTGAATTTTAAAAATCTAAATCTGTCGTTCCAAGATCCCAGAAAACCCTTACAGCTTGGTTTGCCTTGGGTTCGATGTTTGGATTGTTGTTAATGGCTACGGAAGGGTATTTAAAAGACCGGATAAAAGCCCCTGAATTTTCCAATTGGGTTGGGGTAATGTCCATTGGCATCCCTGTTCTTCTGTAGTTATTGTAGGCTTCCACAACATTGCCCCAACTGGCAATATAGGCTTGGGTCATTATAATATTGAGCTTTTCCTCATCATTTTCGGAAGCAACATAATCGTTTATGATTTCCAAAACGTAGTTGTTAAGTTCTTCTTCGGTTGGTGCAAAAGAGCTTGTTGCCGTATTGGGATCAAAGTTCACCACT
>JBCCUY010000178.1:0-6987 GCA_039196145.1 Bacteroidota bacterium | reverse complement strand
GTACAGTATTTCAGTGATTTTTGGGAATATGATTCCGCGGAAAATACTTGGACTAAAAAAGCAGATTTTGCAGGAGTTCCCATGAGATCTAACATAGGTTTCTCAATAGGGGATAAAGGTTATATAGGGATTGGAGCTACCGAGTCTGGTTTTACGAAGGAAATTTGGGAATATGAACCTTCTTCAAACAAATGGACAAAGAAAAGCTCATTCAAAGGAATTGCAAGACACTATGTAAATAGCTTTTCAATTGGAAACAAGGGATATATTATTGGAGGATATGACCCTGATGTCAACATTTCACCCGAAGTCTGGGAATTCGACCCAGAAAATTAGCTTTCCGGCTTCTTCTGGACAAACTATCAAATCAAAAGAGATTTCCAGGTCTTTCACCTGGGCAATAGCGCATAATTAGGTTTGAATTTTGCGAGGATGAGAGCACCGGCCTTTTTTTGGGTCGGTGCTTTTTGTTCCACCAAATCATCATCAGTGCCAATTCATGTTCCCCAATATGATTTGCGCAATAGGACCTCCTGTAAATTTGTGCCACCTGCATACCAGCAGGCAGGTTCTTGTTAAACTGAAATATACAGTTTCACGATAGCTTGGTCCAAATTGGTAAAACCTATCTGTTGGCAGGGAGTTTGAGTTCAATCATCTAAATAAGTCCCTATCAACAGCCCTTGTTGATTACTTTCTAGCGGCTCCCCTTTTATTTTTAAGCCTAAATTCTATATTAGCAGGGATTAACCCCTAGTTTATGGCACAGACCCAGTATACAGAGGATAATATTCGTTCGCTGGATTGGAAGGAGCATATTCGCATGCGTCCCGGGATGTATATTGGTAAATTGGGAGACGGCTCTTCGGCCGATGACGGAATCTATATCCTTCTCAAAGAAGTCATAGACAACTGTATTGATGAGTTTGTCATGGGGGCTGGCAAGACCATCGAGATCAACATCAAGGAAAACACCGTGCACGTAAGGGACTATGGCAGGGGTATTCCCCTTGGCAAAGTTGTGGATGTGGTTTCCAAAATGAACACCGGTGGAAAGTACGATACACGGGCCTTTAAAAAGTCCGTGGGACTTAATGGGGTAGGTACAAAGGCCGTTAATGCATTGTCCACATTTTTCAAGGTGGAGTCCAATAGGGATGGGAAATCCAAGACTGCAGAATTCCAGACGGGCAATCTGGTCACTGAGGAACTGCTTGAAGAATCCTCCCGCAGAAGGGGTACCAAGGTAAGTTTTGTGCCAGATGAGACCATCTTTAAAAAGTACAAGTACCGAAATGAGTATGTAGAGCGCATGCTCAAAAACTATGTCTACCTTAATCCGGGACTGACCATAGTCTTTAATGGGGAAAAATTCCATTCGGAGAACGGGCTTAAGGATTTGTTGGAGGACAACAATAATACAGCCGACTTTCTATATCCTATAATTCATCTCAAAGGAAATGATATTGAAGTGGCCATTACCCACAGCAAAACCCAGTACAGCGAGGAGTACCACTCCTTTGTAAACGGACAGCATACCACCCAGGGAGGTACGCACCAAGCAGCTTTTAGGGAAGCCATTGTAAAGACCGTGCGAGAGCACTACGGCAAAAACTACGAGGCCTCGGATATTAGGAAATCTATTATTTCTGCAGTATCCATCAAGGTCATGGAGCCTGTTTTTGAGAGTCAGACCAAGACCAAATTGGGATCCACGGATATGGGCGGAAACCTGCCGACAGTGCGGACCTATGTCAATGATTTTATTGGGAAATATCTAGATAATTTCCTGCACAAAAACCCAGAGACCAGGGATGCCCTTCAACGAAAGATCATCCAGGCGGAAAAGGAACGCAAAGAACTTTCCGGGATTCGGAAATTGGCTAGGGAACGCGCCAAAAAGGCGAGTTTGCACAACAAAAAATTAAGGGATTGCCGCATCCATCTGCAGGATATGAAAAAGGATCGTAGGTTGGAGACCACCTTGTTCATTACCGAAGGGGATTCTGCATCGGGATCTATTACCAAATCCCGGGATGTAAATACCCAAGCCGTTTTTAGCCTTCGTGGGAAACCGTTGAATTCTTATGGTATGTCCAAGAAGATCGTGTACGAAAATGAGGAATTCAATCTGTTGCAGGCGGCCTTGAACATAGAGGAGTCTATGGAGGACCTTAGGTACAACAATATTGTGATCGCCACGGATGCGGACGTGGATGGCATGCACATCCGATTGTTGTTGATCACGTTTTTTCTACAGTTCTTCCCAGAGCTTATCAAGGAAAATCATTTGTATATTCTGCAAACACCATTGTTCCGGGTTAGAAATAAAAAAGAAACCATCTATTGCTATAGCCCGGAGGAAAAGCGGGATGCCATGGAAAAATTAAAGGGCAGGCCCGAAATAACCCGCTTTAAGGGATTGGGTGAGATTTCTCCAGATGAGTTCAAACACTTTATCGGGGATGATATTCGGTTGGAGCCCGTAATGTTGGACAAGGCCATGAGCATAGATAGTTTACTCAAGTTCTATATGGGGAAAAACACACCCGACCGTCAGGAATTCATCATCAAAAACCTTAAAGTAGAACTTGATTTAGTTGAAGAAAACCAACTATAAACCAGATAAATGACCTCCTTCTAAATGGAAGAGAACGAAGCAGTGAACGATGAAGGTTTAGAAAACCAAGAAAACGCACAAGATAGTCTTACCCGGGTAACCGGGATGTATAAGGACTGGTTTTTGGATTATGCCTCTTACGTAATCCTGGAACGGGCGGTACCTGCTATTGAAGACGGCTTTAAACCTGTACAGCGCAGAATCATGCATGCCTTGAAAGAGCTGGATGATGGCCGGTACAATAAGGTGGCCAACGTTGTAGGACATACCATGCAGTACCATCCACATGGGGATGCCAGTATCGCGGATGCCATGGTGCAGATTGGCCAAAAGGACCTTTTGATCGATACCCAAGGGAACTGGGGAAACATTTTAACCGGGGACAGCGCGGCTGCCTCAAGATATATTGAGGCCAGGCTTTCTAAATTTGCCCTAGATGTTGTCTATAGCCCAAAAATTACGGAATGGCAGCTATCCTATGATGGAAGAAAAAAGGAACCTGTAAACCTTCCGGTAAAGTTTCCGTTGTTATTGGCACAGGGAGCTGAGGGGATAGCCGTGGGACTTTCCACAAAGATTTTACCCCACAATTTCAATGAACTCATAGATGCTTCCATCAAGCACCTGAAAGGGCAACGCTTTAAATTGTTTCCAGATTTCCCTACCGCCGGAATCATTGATGTTACCAACTACAATGATGGTATGCGCGGTGGAAAGGTGCGTGTCAGGGCCAAGATTTCCACCTATGACAAAAACACCTTGGTCATCAATGAAATTCCCTACGGCACCAATACCTCCTCTTTAATCGATTCCATTCTTAAGGCCAACGATAAGGGAAAGATCAAGATTAAAAAAATAGAGGACAACACGGCCGCTGAGGTCGAAATTTTGGTGCATTTGCCCAGTGGCATATCCCCTGATAAGACAATAGATGCGCTTTATGCCTTTACGGCCTGCGAATCTTCAATTTCTCCATTGGGCTGTATCATTGAGGACAACAAGCCCTTGTTTATAGGTATCAAGGAAATGTTGGAGCGGTCTACCGATTTTACGGTTGAACTGCTTAAAGCAGAACTTGAAATACAACTAGGTGAGCTGGAGGAACAATGGCACTTTGCATCCCTGGAACGGATTTTTATAGAAAACCGAATCTATAGGGACATTGAGGAAGAAGAAACATGGGAAGGCGTTATTGCTGCAATAGACAAAGGACTCAAGCCGCATACCAAACACCTGAAAAGAGCGGTCACCGAAGAAGATATTGTAAAGTTGACGGAAATCCGCATCAAACGAATTTCAAAATTTGATTTGGACAAGGCGCAGCAGCTAATTGAGAGCCTGGACGAACGTATTGCCGAAACCAAACATCATTTGGCGCATTTGGTGGAGTTTGCCATTGATTACTTCAAGGAACTGAAGAAAAAATATGGCAAGGGTAGGGAGCGCAAATCCGAAATCAGGATTTTTGATGACATCGAAGCTGCAAAAGTGGTTATCAGAAACACCAAGCTTTATGTGAACAGGGAGGAAGGCTTTATCGGAACCTCACTTAGAAAAGATGAGTATGTAACCGACTGCAGTGACATAGATGACATCATCGTTTTTACCAAAAAAGGGGAAATGATGGTCACCAAAGTGGACTCAAAAACTTTTATCGACAAGGGAATTATCCATGTAGCTGTCTTCAAGAAAAAAGATAAGCGCACCACTTATAACATGATCTATAAAGATGGTAGGGGCGGACCCAGTTATATCAAAAGGTTCAATGTGACAGGGGTTACCCGCGATAAAATGTATCAACTGGCGGGGGATAAAGCGTCCGCAGAAGTGCTATATTTTTCGGCAAACCCCAATGGGGAAGCGGAAGTCATCACAGTGCTCCTAAGACAATCGGGCAGTATAAAAAAGCTTAAATGGGATTTGGATTTTGCCGATTTGATGATCAAGGGAAGGGCTTCAAAAGGAAATCTGGTTACCAAATACCCGGTAAAGCGTATCGAGCTTAAGGAAAAAGGTGTTTCTACCTTAAAACCAAGAAAAATATGGTTCGATGATATTGTTAGCCGACTTAACGTTGACGGTCGCGGGGAGCTTCTTGGAGACTTTAAGGGTGATGACTTATTATTGATCATTGACCAAAAGGGAAAGGTAAAGACCATTCCACCAGATCTGTTGACCCGTTTTAGCGATGATATGATCGTACTTGAGAAATGGAATCCCAAGAAACCTATTTCAGTGGTCCATTACGATGGAGAGAAGGAACGTTATTATCTTAAGCGATTCTTGGTGGAAAATCCCAACAAAGAGGAAGTGGTGATATCTGAGCATCCTAAGTCCTTCATGGAATTGGTATCGACGGACTGGCGTCCCGTTATTGAGATTGAATTTTCCAAACCACGGGGCAAGGAAGCCAAGCCCAATCAACAGGTGGATATAGAAGACTTTATCTCTGTAAAGGGAATCAGGGCAACGGGCAATCAGCTTACCTCCGAGAAAGTGAAGAATATCAATGCCTTGGAACCGCTCCCATTTGAAGAGCCCAAAGAGCCAGTACCGGAAGAAATAGAGGTTGTTGACGAAGAGCCTATAGAATCTGACAATGGCGAAATAAAAACAAAAGATGACGGTTCTGACCAACCTACCTTGTTTTAATGGGTTATTCTGCCTATTTTGTCGACAAGTTAGACGCACCATCCTAAAAGCTTAAGTTTCCCATATGGATTTTACCAACCCGTTAGTGTACGGCGTGCCCGTATTCATAGCATTCATTTTATTTGAATTGACCTACAGCAAAACCCACGGGGATGACCATCTGTATGATTGGAAAGACCTTGCTGCCAGCGGGTTTATGGGTGTTGGGTCGGCACTTCTAGGACCCTTGTTCAAGGTCATCTTTGCCATTGTGCTTTTTGAAGGGGTGTATGAGTTGTGTAATCCCGAGGTGAACGGTGTTCGTCAAAACTTCTTGGGATACCAATCTTTTGGCTATGCCTGGTACGTCTGGTTAATATGTCAACTGGCCGATGATTTCACCTACTATTGGTTCCACAGGGCCAATCATGAAATTAGGATTCTCTGGGCTGCACACATTGTCCACCATTCATCGGATAACTACAATTTGGGAACTGCCGTTCGCAATGGATGGTTTACCATTTTGTACAAGCCACTTTTCTACATGTGGATGCCGGCCATCGGCTTTCCACCGGAAATGGTGGTCGTGTGTTTGGGAATTGAGGCCTTGTGGCAATTTCAGCTCCATTCGGTCTACGTCCCGAAACTGGGCTTTCTGGAGAAGATATTCAATACCCACACCATGCACCAAGTGCACCATGCTCAAAATGTGGAATATTTGGACAAAAACCATGGAGGGTTTCTCAATATTTTTGATAAAATGTTTGGCACCTGGAAAGAGCTTGACGATGATATTGACGTGAAGTATGGGGTTATTCATTCCCCAAATTCGTATAATCCTGTAGTTATTTTAACCCATGAGTTCAAGGACATTTGGAACGATATGAAAAAGTCAAAGAATTGGCGACATAAGTTCATGTATGTCTTTGGGCCTCCCGGATGGAGTCATGATGGGAGTACCATGACCGTAAAGCAGCAGCAAAAACAGTTCAAGGAGTACAAACAAGCAAACCCTGGATTGGTCTTTCACAGGCCAAATTGAGGCTATTCTTCCAAGACCTCCTGTTTGCCTTTTTCCTTATTTTTCTTCATTCGCAGGTCGAAAAATTCCACCATTAACGAGAATGTAATGGCAAAGTATAGGTAACCTTTTGGAATTGCGCCAATCTCGTTTTCAAACACTACAAGATGGGACAGGTGAGCCGCTTCCGTAATCAACATAAACCCTATTAGAATTAAAAAAGAAAGACCTAAGACCTGCACTGAAGGGTGTCTGTTCACAAATTCTCCCACGGGGTTGGCAAATAACATCATGATCAAAACGGAAATGACCACCGCTGTGACCATTAATACCAAGGCGTCCGTTGGATTTGGTGAGATTCCGTTGGTCATTCCAATTGCAGTTAAAATAGAATCAAACGAAAAGACAATATTAATGACGGTAATCTGAACAATGGCGTTGGTCAACGATGATGATCGGCTTTTGGTGACCTCTCTTTCGTCATGACCACGGTCCTCTATTTTTTCATGGATTTCCTTGGTGCTCTTATACAATAGAAAGAGCCCGCCCAAAAATAGGATCAAGGCTTGCCAGCTAATACCGCCCTGGATCCACGATTCATCCAAAATCAAAAAGGGTTTTTTCATTTTGGTGAGCCAGGTAATCCCGAACAACAACAAAATACGCATCCCCATAGCCAGTACCAAACCAATATTTGTTGCCTTTTTACGGTCTT
>JBCCUY010000177.1:0-7015 GCA_039196145.1 Bacteroidota bacterium | reverse complement strand
GCCACGCGATGCAGTGAATAGCGCCCGCGAAACAGTTGCAGGTCGCCGGGGAAAAGCTCCAGCAACGTCACCTTTTCGGACGTGCCATCCAGCACACGTGTCACCTCGTCGAAATTCTCACCGCCCTGCCGAATGGCGGGAGCATACTCGAACGCGCCCCCCGCGCAGGCATTCTGAATGGCCAGCGTGACAGTGAAATTGTTGGTGTCGAAATGCCAGGGAAAGCCGTTGCCCGCCTCCGCCATGTTCACGATCACGTCGGCCAGGGGATCGGCGTAGCGGAAAAATCTGTCCTCCTGCACACAGTCCTGAACGAAACGGTCAAAGCCGGGCGCATGGGGCCTATCCGCAGAGCTTCAAAGTCCTGATTATGAAACAAGGGTGTCCATATTAAAGAACAAGCTGTACCGGGACGGGGTAGAAATGCCCGAAGACATCATTGACCATGTAGCCAAGAACATCAAGACAAATATTAGGGAACTTGAAGGTGCCATTATTTCGCTGATCGCGCAGTCCTCATTTAATAAACGGGAGGTGACCTTGGAACTTGCCCAACAGGTGGTGGAAAAGTTTGTTAAGAATACCAAACGTGAGGTATCCATAGACTACATCCAAAAAGTGGTCTCGGATTACTTTGAGATGGACGTGGCCACGCTGCAGTCCAAAACCAGAAAGCGCCACATTGTTCAAGCTAGACAATTGGCCATGTTCTTCGCCAAAAAATTTACCAAAGCCTCTCTGGCCAGTATCGGTTCGCAAATCGGAAAAAGGGATCACGCCACCGTTTTGCATGCTTGTAAGACCGTGGATAATTTAGCGGAAACTGACAAGCAGTTCAGAAAGTACATTGAAGACCTGAACAAAAAATTCTCTTAAGCCTTACAATTTTATGAAAACCAAGGTGTTGATGGTTTGCCTGGGAAATATTTGCAGGTCACCCTTGGCAGAAGGTATATTACGCTCCAAAATTGATGAAGCATCTGTAAAGGTGGATTCCGCCGGTACGGCAGGCTATCATGTTGGCAATCCCCCAGATAAAAGGTCCATAGCGGTTGCTCAAAAACATGGGATAAATATCAGTCATCAGCGAAGCAGGCAATTCGCGGCGTCCGATTTCAAGGATTTTGATCTCATCTTTGCAATGGATACCAGTAATTTTAGGAATATTTTGCGTCTTGCTACTAGTACAGATGACGAAAAAAAAGTAAAATTGCTATTGGATGAAGTGGATCTAAATACCAATGAAGTTCCTGATCCCTATTATGGCGGTGCAGATGGTTTTGAAAGGGTTTATGAAATGCTCGACAAAGCTTGTGAAGCCATTGCCAAAAAACTGAACTAAATCCATGGAAGAAAACAAACCTGGCCTTGTAATGGGCAAAGTTTATCTTATCCCTACCACTCTAGGCGACAGTGCTCCCTTGGAGGTTTTGCCCATTTCCATAAAACGTGCTATTGAAAACATTGACTACTACATAGTTGAAAATGAAAAAACAGCGAGACATTTCATTAAGAAAATCAGTCCCGCCAAATCCCAGCCAGAACTGCATATTGAATCCTTGAACAAGTTCACAGACCCGGCCGTAATCCCTTCTTATCTGGATCCATGCCTCAGTGGACATAATATTGGGGTCTTGTCCGAAGCAGGATGCCCTGGAATTGCAGATCCCGGTGCCTCTGTGGTAAAAGTTGCCCACGAACGGAGGATACAAGTGGTCTCTTTAGTGGGTCCTTCGTCCATTCTCATGGCCATGATGTCCAGCGGCATGAATGGCCAAAACTTTGCTTTCAATGGTTATTTGCCGATTGATAAGTCCGAACGCAAGGCCACCTTAAAACGCCTGGAACGTCTATCTCGGGAACGCGGGCAATCCCAAATTTTTATGGAAACCCCATACCGGAACGATAAACTTCTTGCCGAACTAACACGCACTCTTCAAAAGAATACACGTTTGTGTATAGCGGCAGACATTACCCTTCCAACAGAATTCATTCAGACCAAAATAGTACACGAGTGGGGAGAAATAGCATTGGATTTGAACAAGCGCCCAGCAATATTTATCATTCAAGCATAAAAAAAGCCCAAGTTAAAAACTTGGGCCTTGGCACTTACTTATACACTTAACAACTATATCTTGGCATTTCGCTGTTGCTCAATTTCTGAAATATCAAAACCAGCAAACTTTCTCATATAATAGGATATACTGCTCCCGTAAGCATCAGCAACATCATTCTTACCATAGGAGCGTAGGTATTTCTTAACGTTTCCGGCTCCTGCCAAATGGGCAGCGGCCACAATACCTGATTCGGTAATCTCTACTCCCCTTATCCGTTTACCGTTGAAACGTTTGATATCCCTACGTAAAATCCATTTGTTACGTGCTACATTGGTTTCAAAAACCCTTTCCTGTAGCACAGGGTCGCTCAAGAAAGCATTTGTATTGTACACTCCCATAAGCTTTAGGGTACTGGCACCAAATTGGTATTTTCCCATATAGCCCAACGTATTTATTACGTTGTATCTTCCTTGCGATTCCTTGAAGGCCAAAGCCTCTTTGAATCCATTATAAGCGTTCCCCAAAAAAGGAGGGGATACCATGTCATTTTCGTGGTTTTTCATCGGCTCTGCGAGCACAACGAATTCCAAACTGCTCTCTACCTTTAACGAATCCGGAATCTTGATGTCTACCTTTTTATCCGAGGTATACGAGACAAAACTCGTTAAAATAACAATCATGGCAAGATGCAGTAAAAAACCTATCCATCTTTTCATAATTCACATATTTAAGGTTCCAAAGCCTCGACAGCTATGAATTTAAATTTGGCCGGCAAATATAGGGGGAGACTTTGTGATAACCGAGGTAAAGCTCATAAGATTTTCCTAAATGAGGCCCAAATTACGTTAAAGCGCTGGAAATTAACGGTAAGCAGTATTATCTGAGCACTTTTTGGGCATTTAGCCAACGTATGTATTGCACCTTATTTCGGTTGTGTTGTGCTAAAGTTTCGGCGAATTTATGGTATCCAAAGTTGGACACATCAGCAACAAAGAACAGGTAATCGTGTTTTTCGGGATTTAGTACCGATTCAATGGAAGAAATATCGGGCATGGTTATAGGACCGGGGGGCACGCCATTGTACTTGTAGGTATTATAGGGCGAATCCATCTCCAAATCGCTGTAAAGTACCCGTTTTATAATGGTATCGTAATTTCCTGTCTCCTTTTTTATGGCAAAAATCACTGTTGGGTCCGCCTGTAGCAGTATCCCCTTTTTAATTCTATTAAGGTATACGCCTGCAACTCTGGGACGCTCATCGGTCTTAGCCGTCTCCTTTTGAACAACAGCAGCCAAAGAGATGACTTGATTTGGGCTCAAACCTTGGTTCTCGGCCTTTTTCTTTCGTTCGGCGGTCCAATACCTTTCATATTCCTTATGCATGCGATTTCTGAAACCTGTTGCATCGGTGTTCCAAAAAAACTCATAGGTGTTCGGCAAATACATCCCCAGCTTGGTATCCGAATCAAAGCCAGACTCAGAGAGAAAGGTCTTGTCTTCAAATGCATTTAATAAGGAGATGCTGTCCGCTTCAATTTGCTCTGAAATCCTCCCGGCCAAAGCTGCTATGGATTCTTGATTATTAAAAGATACCTTAACGGGAATATTGCCACTACGTAGGGTATTGATCATTTCGTTATTGTTCATCCCCTTTTTGATGCCATATTTCCCACCTTTTATATTCGAAATGTATCCTTTGCGCTCGGCAACCGCTTCAAAAGTGGACAAATCGGCAACCAAAGGCTCCAAACGCTTCCTTAGCTCATCAAAATTGGCATCAGATGGAATAAAGACAAAGGCCTCCTCATTGTTAAAACTGGTGTTTGGGCTAAAAATCGCACTGTAAATCTGATATGCAATAAAACCACAGACCAAAAGGCCCAAAACAGCGGTGGCCCAGAGTACTTTTTTAAGATGCATTTGGATTGATTTTTTGGAATAGGAATTCGTTTTTGAAGCCCGAACTGGACCTTATCCAATCCTTTTTTAGACCCACTTTCACAAAACCAAGTTTTTCGAACAAATGGATACTGGCCGTATTTTCTTCTAAAATATTAGCATAAAGTTGGTGAAGATTCAAAACTTTAAAGGCATAATTACAAAGCAGTGCTATGGCTTCGGCACCCCAACCTTTGTTGCGGTCTTCGGGATTCGAAATCACTAGTCCCATTCCAGCTCTTTGGTTCTTAGGATCGAAGTCAAATAGGTCGATAAGTCCAACACAGGTGTCATCTGGAGCACAGATACACAATCGGAGCTGCTTTACATCGTAAATATCCCGATGTGCATTTTCAAGATACCATCGAAGCACTTTTTTGGAATAGGGTTTTAAGGTTCCGCTAATTTCCCAAATTGAAGTATCATTCTCCAATTGATATAGAAAATCCAAGTCTTTCGGCTCCAAAGCCCTCAAATAGATATGTTTGCCCTTCAGGTTTACCATTCTACTTCTCCTGTGAAGACCATTTTAGCCGGACCTGTCAGCATTACCTCCGTGTACGAACCATTATGTTGCTCAAAACCTATTGTGAGATTCCCACCGGGAGACTTGATATTTACCTGTTTGGAATGGGTCCTTCCCAATTTGTGCATGGCAATGGCAACAGCGGTTACCCCGGTACCACAGGAAAGTGTTTCACCTTCCACCCCTCGCTCATAGGTTCTAACACCAAATGAATTATCGTCTACCTGCTCCACAAAATTGATATTGCTACCTGTTTTTCCATAAAGCCCGTAGCGAAGCTTGGCCCCCTCCTTGAGCACATCAAACCCCTCTAAATCATTCACCAGCTGCACATGGTGGGGGGAACCCGTATCTAAAAAACTATAAGATGGTTTTTCCCGTATTTCAGAAACATCGTGCATTTGGAGCGTCACCACATCATCTTCAATTTTTGCGCTATGCAAACCATCAATGGCCTTAAAGGTGGTTTCGGAATCTACGATGCCCAAAAACTTGGCAAATGCCACGGCACACCTTCCTCCATTTCCACACATGCTCTGACTTGCATCTGAGTTGTAGTAGTCCATATTGAAATCCGACATTTTGTCATTTTCCAACAAGATCAAACCATCCGCTCCAATACCAAATCTTCGGTCGCAAAGCGTAGTTATTAATTTGGTATCGTTTTTGGGGAAAATGTCTTGGCGATTGTCAATCATCACAAAGTCGTTTCCCGTACCCTGATATTTGTAAAACTGAAGTCGCATAGCTCTTAGCAAAGGAACAAAGATAGGGTATTCTTTAAGGATTTTTTTGTAGTTAAAAACGAGTTAAACCGACAAAGCCAGTAACGAATTCATTTAATTTTGTTAAAGCTTAATGTTAATTTTTTATTGAATTATGAAAAGAATAGCCGGATTATTCCTTGTTTCCCTTTTTGCAGGTGCGGTTACCTTGGGGGCATATAAATTATTTTTTGAAGATAATACTTATAAAGTGGTCACTGCTGAGCAGCAGGCTCCTTTCCTAAGTACCAGCACATTATCTACCTCCGCCAAAGGAGCTGGAATCAACGAAGTTGATTTCACCATTGCTGCTGAAAAAACCGTAAATGCTGTGGTACACGTAAAAAACCTAAGTACTAATAAGGGCTCTAGTAGCCTTGCAGACTTCTTTTACGGATTTGAACGTCAGCAAACACCACAAGTCGGAACGGGTTCTGGAGTAATTATTTCTCCCGATGGATTTATTGTAACCAACAATCATGTAATCGCAAATGCCAATCAGCTTGAGGTTACTTTAAACAACAAGAAAACCTATGAGGCAAAGGTTATCGGGGCAGACGCTTCCTCGGACATTGCGTTATTAAAAATAGATGTAGACCAACCCCTACCCTATTTAGCCTTTGGAGATTCGGATAATTCCCGTGTAGGCGAATGGGTATTGGCCGTTGGAAATCCGTTTAGCCTGACTTCCACTGTAACCGCTGGAATTGTCAGCGCAAAGGCAAGATCATTGGGACGTAACCAGTCCTTTATCCAAACAGATGCAGCGGTGAATCCGGGCAACAGCGGCGGGGCATTGGTAAACACCAATGGAGACCTAATTGGAATCAACACAGCTATTACCTCCCAAACTGGATCTTACGTAGGGTATTCGTTTGCGGTTCCCAGCAACATTGCGAAAAAGGTTGTGGAAGATATTATGGAATTCGGAAACGTTCAGCGCGGATTGCTTGGGATTTCTGCTGCCAATGTCAACTCACGAGAGGCTTTGGAGCTAGGGTTGGATGAGATTGAAGGGGTTTACATTTCGCAAGTATCCGAAGATTCTGGTGCAGAAGATGCAGGTCTTGCAGAGGGAGACATCATCAAACAAGTGGATAATATTGTTGTAAGTAAATTTTCCGAACTTACCGGATACCTTTCATCGAAACGTCCAGGTGATATTGTTGATGTTACCGTTGACCGAAATGGTAAAAGAATCTCCAAGAAAGTAACGCTTAAAAAACAGCAGACCATCATTCTCCCTGCAACAGGATTTATGGTAAAAAACCTTTCTGATGACGACAAGAAGAAGTTTGGTGTGAAAAGGGGTGTGAAAATCATAGATGTTCCCGAAGGCTATGGAAGGTATGACCTTAAGAACAAAGTCATTGTGGAAGTCGACGATAACGAAATAAACAATATAGAAGATGCAAGACAGCATTTTTCCGATATCAAAAAATACGGTCGAACCAGTTTCACCATGATCAATGAAAATGGGGAAAAAGAACGTTTGATATTGCAATAGAAACCGTTTTACTGTAAAGAAAAAAGGCACCTTCAAAAGGTGCTTTTTTTATGCCAAATTTCTTTTACGAAAACGTTTGAAATATCTACTTTTGCCAAAAATTTTAAAGCAACCATAATCCATTAACATGAGCGACATTAAGTCCTACGAGAAAGAACTTGCGTTTCAGGCCGATAGAAGAAAGGCTACGACCGAATTCATTAAGATCATTAGTGATCTGTGG
>JBCCUY010000176.1:0-7043 GCA_039196145.1 Bacteroidota bacterium | reverse complement strand
TATTACCCCATCCCTTAAATACTGGGGAATGTCCCCATTTCGCAGATAGAATACTTCCAAGGGAAAATTGCGTGCTGTTGCCTTAAGTTGATCTTTGCCGTTATCAATAGAAATTCCACAATCTTTAAGGATTTTAAGGGAATCTTGATTTAAACGTCCGCTTTTCTGGACGGCAATTCTAATTGTTGTCATTTCTGATCTTGTTTTGCCTGAGTACCAAACAGGATTAAAAACAAAACCCGTTTGATTGCTCAAACGGGTTAGAATATATCTTTACACAATACATTTCTATCTCGCTTGATAGCAAGGATAAAAATGATGATGTGTGGTTCTGTTTCTCATTATGCAATCAAAAGTAGCATATATTTTTTTATCAAAAAAGGCCGAATTAGTTATTTCCCAAAATTAAGGGCAGACCATCACCACTTGATCCAACCACAACTACCTTTGAATTGGGTGATTGCGACAGTTTAAGAGTTGCCTCTATTCCCTTGTCCTGTAGAATTTTATCAGTCAGGGAAGCGCTAAGAATCTTATTGGCATCAGCCTTTCCCTGGGCTTCAATTCGCTGGCGGTCCGCCTCTTTTGCTGCTTTTTCCAACCTAAATTCGTATTCCAAGGATTCCTGCTCTTGCTTTAGCTTTCTCTCAATGGCCTCTTTAATTGTTGGAGGAAGTTTTACATCTTCCACCAAGATACGTTTTACATTTAAGAACTGGCCGTCCAGTTCCTTTCGAACTTCTTCCAATATCTCCTGTTCTATGACATCCCGCTTGCTGGAATAGAGCTGTTCCGGGGTGTATCTCCCCACAACGCTCCGGGCAGCGGAATTTATCGCAGGATCTAAGAGTTCCACAACAAAATCCTCTCCCTTGGTCTTTATCAGGTTTCCAAGGTTCTGATATTCTGGCTCAAACCAAATAGTCCCATTTACGGAAACCTGCAGTCCATCTACAGAGAGAACGTTCATTTCGTCCGAAATCGATTGCTGCCTTACTTTGTGTATCAGCATATCGTTCCAAGGTGCCACAATGTGCCAGCCCTCACCATAGGTCTTATCAGTAACCACACCTCCACCGGCAGGTCTAAACAAAACTCCCCCTTCTCCAGGACCAATCCTTACAATAGTTTTTGAAACCAAGACAATCAGTACTATGACCGTAAAAACCAGAGGTAAAGCAATTCTAGGTAATCTATCCATTCGTGTTATTTTATATTAATCCGTTATATTTTCTAATAAACCATTCCAAGGCCAGCGTGAACGCAATAATGCCGAGCAAAACCCTAAAATCTATTAAAGATACGACATTTTGCTTGCTCTTTTGAATAGGGAGATATTTAGGAGATTCGGTCAAATTTCTCAGTAATTCTTCAACATTGCCCAGAAGATATACCTCGCCGTTATTGTTTTCCGCCAATCTTTTAAGTTTAGTGTAATTCGTAGAAATATATTGTTTCTCCGGATTAAAATCCAGAATTTGAAAACTTCCAGAACGCTTCAAGGGTTGATTCTCCACAACCACAGTAAATTCATATGCTCCAGCAGGTAAATCACTTAAATCGATTTGATAAAAAGATCCCTTTACCAACATCGGTGCTTCTCGAAAAAAGTCGTTGGTCTGTCCCTTAATGGTAATTTTTAGATTCGCATTGGGGTCAAAAGCATAACTTTCATCAAAAAAGGAAGCCCGTATTTTGGCAAGGCTCGCATCGGTAAATATTAAATTAAAGTCAAGTTCCAGTCTACTCCTTCTACTATCACTCCCCAAGTATACCATCAGTTTGCCAATAAAATCATCGAAACTTGAAAAATCCTGACTATTCCTAAAGGTTTGGGCCCGCCATTTCCATAGATTTTCCCCAAAAAGAACTGCCTCTCGCCTATTGCCCTCAGTGAGCACGGAAAACAAGGGCTTCTCCAAGTTAACACCACGAATCTTTTGAAACAGAATGGTTTGCCCTGATGTTTTAAATTCCACATCACCCAGACTGCCCTGGAGGGGCGGAAATCCATCCACACTAAAATCCCCTAGTCCAAAAACCTTAAAAACGTTGTTCAGAACTGGAATTATTTCTTCTGACTGGTTCAGGTTTTCCATAAAAAATCCTGTTTGCACCTGATTAAGAAAACCCCAATCAGTCTTAGTCCCAGTTATTGTAAATCGGGAAATTCCTGTTTGCTGGAGGTAATCGTAAATATCTGCAAACCTCCTATTCGGCTGGTAGAGAATGAAAATGTCAATTGCTTCGAATTTCTCTTTGGAATCGCTTGGTTTGAGTAAGGTAACCGAGCGCTGTTCATTGGATTCAATGGATTTCTTAAGCGCCCCTATATCTGGATGCAGAAAATCAGACACTATGCCCACATTGGTTTTCTCGTCAATAACCTCTATAGCCGTTTCTTTGGTATTGTTGGCAGTGTTTCTCTCATTTTCAAGAGTTTCTACACTAACCCTGATCGACTTTATCCCAATCTGATCAGCCTCTATCAAGGTCTGGATTGTTTGCGAGTTCTCTACAGCATTGAGTGTTACCGTTTCTCTATGAAGGGTCTTTCCTCCCATGGCTATGATAGCTTGTCTGGATACTGCACCAGTACCCTTATAGCGAATCCTGGCCTCCACGGGGAACTTATTTTTTAAAAATGCATAGGTATTGGAATTCACCAAATCAATGGAAATATCCTGATATTGTGTAGTATCACCAACAGCTATCGCATGGAGGCTTTCATCGTTATCCAAACGGGTATATCCATAATCCTTTCCTAGGGTCTGATTACCATCAGAAATTAAGACAAAGGTTTTAGGGGCACTAACGAAGACTTCGTTTGCGGCATCTATGGCATTAGAAATATCAGTATTCTTTTGACGAAAGGAAATAGAGTCCAGTCCAACTAAGTCCGAACCAAAAATAAAGGGATGCACATCAAAACGTTCCACAATATTAGAATTCTGTGTGAGAGCGTTGACAACTTCACGTATTTCCTCTGTCTCCCCAGTTTCCGTCATAGAAGAAGATCCGTCCAGCAAAAGCACCAAATTGGTTTTTTCCAGGAAATATTCCCGTTTGGTAAATTTTGGATTTATCAGTAAAAGAAAAGCACCCAATAGGCTTAAGAACCTTAGTCCCGCTAGTATCAGATTTAAAGAACTTGTTTTTTTACGATTGTAAAGGTATTGGTAAAATACGATGGCCAAGGCCACTATAGCAGCCAGAATGATAAGGAGTACCGTTCGTATTTCCATTCATTTTAGGTTAGCATCCCGCCATCCACATTTAGCACTTGGCCCGTGACATAGGCAGACATGTCGGAAGCAAGAAATAAACATGCATTGGCCACATCTTCAGTACTGCCACCTCTTTTCAAAGGAATAGCATCTCTCCAACCTTGCACCGTTTTTTCGTCCAATTTATCCGTCATTTCGGTTTCAATAAATCCAGGGGCGATAGCATTGCAGCGAATATTTCTGGATCCAAGCTCCAATGCAACGGATTTGGTGAAACCAATCATCCCAGCTTTGGAAGCCGCGTAATTCGTCTGACCAGCATTTCCCTTGACCCCGACCACACTACTCATATTGATTATTGAGCCTTTGCGCTGTTTCAATAGGGTCCGCTGAACAGCTTTGGTCATATTGAACACCGATTTTAAGTTGATTTCTATCACGGCATCAAAATCCTTCTCTCCCATCCGTATTAACAAATTATCCTTGGTGATTCCCGCATTGTTGATGAGTACATCTACTCCACCAAAATCCTCCAACACTTTAGCGACCAAGGCCTCAGATTCTTTAAAACTGGCAGCGTTACTTTTATAGGCTTTGGCCTTTACGCCCAATCCTCCAAGCTGCTTTTCCAATTCCAACGCAGGAGCATCGCTTGAGCTATAGGTAAAGGCAACATTAGCCCCATGTTCAGCAAACACTTGGGCAATTCCCTTTCCTATTCCCCTACTTGCTCCGGTAATGATTACATTTTTACCTTCCAATAATTTCATAGTGTTCCAAATTAGTTTGTTGGTTGAAGACCAAATATAGTTTTTGTTTTATGTTTTGACGAAAAAAAATCCCGTATGAAACGGGATTTACAATAGTTTTAACGGTTGTTTATCCAACCACTTCCTTTACTTTTATTCCAATCTCGGCAGGGGAATCCACAACATGGATACCGCATTCCCGCATGATACGTTTTTTGGCCTGAGCCGTGTCATCACTACCACCTACAATAGCACCGGCATGTCCCATAGTTCTTCCCGCAGGAGCTGTTTCACCTGCAATAAAACCTACAATAGGCTTGCTGCTTCCGCTTTCTTTATACCATTTGGCCGCATCAGCCTCAAGTTGCCCACCAATTTCACCAATCATCACCACGCATTCAGTTTCAGGATCGTTGATCAATAATTCAACGGCCTTCTTGGTAGTAGTGCCTATTATTGGGTCTCCTCCAATTCCAATGGCGGTTGTAATCCCTAAACCTTGTCTAACCACCTGATCCGCGGCTTCATAGGTCAAGGTTCCGGACTTGGATACAATTCCAACATTTCCTTTCTTGAAAACGAATCCTGGCATGATCCCAACCTTTGCTTCATCCGGAGTAATAACCCCAGGGCAATTTGGACCAACCAAGGTACAATCCATATCCTTTATATAGTCATTTGCCTTAACCATGTCCGCAACCGGAATACCTTCAGTAATAGTAATTATAACTTTGATTCCTGCGCTGGCAGCTTCCATTATGGCATCCGCAGCAAACGCTGGTGGAACAAAAATAATAGTGGTATCGGCACCTACTTGCTTAACGGCTTCCTCAACCGTATTAAAAACAGGTTTTCCCAAATGCTCCTGACCTCCTTTGCCGGGAGTCACCCCGCCAACAACGTTGGTACCATATTCAATCATTTGTCCAGCATGGAAAGTACCTTCACTTCCTGTAAAACCCTGTACAATTATTTTTGAATCCTTGTTTACTAAGACACTCATATTTTTGATTTATTAAGCAGGACAAAAGTAGCGTTTTTGCCCTGAATCTTTACAGTATTTTTTTCTATTTCCCTTTGATTTTATCCCATATTGCGGGGATGTTCTTGATCATGGCCAACTCCTTCATTTTAACACGCGCCTCAGCAGCCGGACTTCCAAAATAAGTCTTACCTGCCTCTAGGCTACCTGCCACGCCGGATTGGGCATATACCACCGCTCCCTTACCAATTGTAATTCCGCTTATGATCCCAACTTGACCCCAAAGGGTAACTTCATCTTCAATGACCACACAGCCCGCTATGCCAGTGTGCGAGGCAATCAAACACTTTTTGCCAATTAGGGTATCATGTCCCACCTGGATTTGATTGTCCAGTTTACTGTCTTCCCCTATTGTGGTATCTCCGGTGACTCCTCTATCGATGGTACAAGAAGCTCCGATCTCCACCTTATCTTCAACGATTACACGTCCCCCAGAAAGCAGTTTTTCAAAACCTTCAGGGCGTTTTTTGTAATAGAAGGCATCCGAACCAAGCACGGTTCCGCTATGAATAATCACATCATCACCCACAATACAATTGTCATTGATGGTGACATTGGCATGTATCAAGCAATTCTTGCCAATCTTTACATGGTTTCCAATAAAGGTATTGGGTTGAATAACCGTGCCTTCACCTATTTCCGCAGATTCGGAGATGGAGGTCCCAGACCTTTGGAATGGTTTAAAAAAACGGGTAAGCTTGTTGAAATCACTAAAAGGCTCGTCGGAGATAAGAAGTGCTTTGCCTTCGGGACATTCTACATCCTTGTTAATAAGCACCACGGAAGCTTTGGACTTCAAGGCCTTATCATAATACTTTGGGTGGTCCACAAAAACTATTTCGCCAGGTTCAACAACATGAATCTCATTCATGCCCAAAACTGGGAAATCGGATGGGCCAACAAACTCTGAACCTATAATCTCGGCAATCTCTTTTAAGGCGTAGGTCCTTGGAAACCGCATATGCTGCTATTCTTTTACCCGTTCTTGGTAGTTGCCCTTTTCTGTGTCCACTTTAATTTTATCCCCTTCGTTGATAAAAAGCGGCACATTAATTCTAGCTCCTGTTTCAACCGTAGCAGGTTTAGTGGCATTGGTCGCGGTATTTCCTTTTACCCCAGGTTCCGTATGTGTAACTTCTAAAATTACACTGGCGGGCATTTCCACCGATAGAGGCATGCTATCCTCTGTATTAAAAAGGATGGTAACAACCTCACCTTCTTTCAAGAGGTCGGGTGCATCCAAAGAACTCTTTTGGAGAGAAATCTGATTGTAATCATCCGTGTTCATGAAGTGATAGGTATCTCCTTCAGGATACAAATATTGATACGACCTTGTTTCCACCCTAACATCTTCAATTTTGTGCCCAGCAGAAAAGGTATTGTCAATGACCTTGCCGGTCGTTACACTTTTCAATTTAGTTCGCACAAAAGCAGGACCTTTACCTGGTTTTACATGAAGAAACTCTATAATCTTGTAAATGTCGTGGTTGTATTTGATGCACAACCCCTTGCGTATATCTGAAGTATTTGCCATAATCTTAGTTTGAGCTAAAGTATCCTTTCATGATTCCTCTTTGGGAATCCCTAATGAATTGAAGAATTTCGTCCCTCTCCGGAGTAGCTACCATTTCTGCTTCTATGATAGAAGCTGCTTGGGTATTATTATAATTCTTTTGGTAAAGAATGCGATATAAATTATGGATTTCCCTAATCTTGTCGGAATCAAAACCCCTTCGCCTAAGTCCAACGGAGTTAATACCTACATAGGACAAAGGTTCTCGAGCGGCCTTGACGTAGGGAGGTACATCTTTCCTTACCAAGGAACCTCCCGTCACAAAGGCATGGTTGCCTATGGACACAAACTGATGTACCGCTACCATCCCAGCCAAAACAACATTGGTGCCTATGGTAACATGTCCTGCCAGGGTAGAGTTGTTACTAAAAATACAGTTATCACCAATGAAACAATCATGTGCCACATGGCAATATGCCATAATAAGACAGTTGTTTCCAATAACCGTTTTC
>JBCCUY010000175.1:0-7051 GCA_039196145.1 Bacteroidota bacterium | reverse complement strand
TCAGACGTAACCCCCCATGTAAGAAGGTACCGGTATAGCCCAAAGCCAAAGAGCCTAGAATTGTATTTTTTAGGAATGTTCTTCTATTTTTCATAATCCTTATAAATCTTGCATAATCAGTATCAAAACGGATTACATCTTTCTTAGAATTGCTTCAAAAAGGTAATTTTTCCAATGAACTGCCTTGTACTCTGAACAGGATCAAAAACATCTGTTTGCGTGTCATTGAATACCAGATATACAAAGGAGAGCGGCATATATTCCCAACTCATTCGTACATTCCAACGTCCTTGCTCATCAAAGCTATTGTATTGATAGAATGTGGATAGCTGAAGCCTGGGATTTAGGGCCAATCGCAAATTTGCCGAATAGAGATTCGTGCTAAGATTGGATTCATCAATCCCAACGTCTTTGATGGTATTATGTTCATATTCCAAGGCAAGCGCTGCATGGGGGATAGGAGCAAAGCGAGCCGCCGCATTGATCGTATTTCGGGTTCCGTTGTAAAAACTACCAAAATTATAACCGATATCTCCGGACCATTTTTTGGATAAATCGGTATTGTACTGCACCAAATAGCGGGTATAATAATAATTGTCCTGAGCTATTTGCAATCCCAGTGGGGCAAAGTCAAAGTTGATGTTCTGCCAGGTGGGTGTGGTTGAAATTTCAAAAAAACTATTGTCCTTAAACCATGTGAACACTGGAAAAATGTATAAGCTAGCTTGTTGAAATTGTGTGGGATCCGTAGCATCGTGCAAGTAATTGACAAACATCCCGGGATCCCATCTACGTATCCAGTTGGTTTTTTTAGGCCTCCATACAAAATACCCCCCTGGGTTATGCCGAATTACATTGGTCTGCCGCACAAAGCCCATTCTAGGGTTGTAATTGGCATCCGTGTACTCGGTAACCCAACCATAATAATATTTGTTGGAATCGTTCCCGGCAAAGATACGACCGGCAAATCCAGTTTCCCCAGTGGCCTCATCAATAGAGGTGGAGAGGAGATACTGAATATCCCACTGACTTTTGGGTCGTATTTGCCCATCTACCGTTATAGTGGTGTTGTTGTTGCTTTCCAAGTTTAGCTCATCGTAACTATCATCCAATCTGTGGGTGACCATTACGCCGATATTGTTTTCACGGCCATAATTCCTTAGATATCGAAATACCCCAAAATTGGCACCGGCCGATCCGTCCGTTTCGCGCTGACGTACAAAAAGTCCCGCCAATGCGTCTTTTTCGGTACGTTGGGTAAAGCGGGCACCAACGTCAATAGGTGCGGGAATGGCGTTAAAGTTCCCTTGCAAACCAATTCTTCTACTAAAAAAAGGTCTAATGGATTGTTGCAAACCTCCTGCCCAAATACCGGAATTCTCTAAGAAGAACTGCCTACGTTCTGGAAAGAAAATATTGAAACGTTCCAAGTTGTTCACGGCCCTATCCACATCCGCTTGGGCAAAATCCGTATTTACCGTAAGATCCAAAACTGTTTTTGGGTTTAGCGCCCATTTGGCATCAAATCCCACTTTTGGGTCACTCTCTTTTGAGGTTAGTACGTCTCCGGCTTTGTTCTCATCATACTGATAAAGCGTATAGGGTTCCACCCTTATATTGGCAGACGGAGGTGGGACCTCTATTCCAGTGAGCTTGGCAGCATAGGTCATTCGATAGGGAGTGAAGGACTGCGGAATCGCTGGAAAGGTGGATACTTCAACTTCCCTTCGGGCATATCGAACCATGGTCATACCCAATTCTATAGTATTCCCATTTTCGGGTAAATTATAGCGGAGCGATTTAAACGGGATGGCCATTTCCACGGTAAATCCCTGATCGGTCCGTTGTGTACGGACCCGCCATAAGGTATTCCAGCCTGTGTCAAAGTTGTTTCCATTGAAATTTTGGAAATCTCTTTGGTTCCCGTAGGGAGTGGTTTGAAACCCCTGGGCGTACTGTTTTAGGTTTTGGGGATCTAAAGCCACACCAAAAATGTCGTTTTCACCCCAGCTAAAATCACGCCGTAGGTCCTGAATTCTAATGCCGGCAACTCCTAGGGAATCCTTGCAAAATGCACCGACGTAGAGGTTCTTGTCGTCGAATAAAAAACGGACCAATGTTTTATAGGTAATTTCCCCACCTTGTCTTGGTTCTATTCTAAAAAAATCATCAACTATTTGGGCTTTCTCCCAATCCGTTTCGTCCAATAGACCATCCACCACAATGGTCGTACCCGCTTTGGAGACCGGGATTTCCATCGGGACCTCGGGAGGAGGGAAGTTTTCCGCATCAGCATCCTGACCTTGAATCAATTGTACTCCCGAGCATAAAGCCAGAAGCAATATCCAGTGTAATTTCATGCTATTGGGTTATGAATTTTTCTGTGGATTGTGATCCAATACCCTTTAAGAATCCCAGAATCACACCAATTAATGCGATAAGAACCAGTGCAATTATCGAAATAAGGGTCGTGTCAGATGTTAGCCTTTGATATTGAAACTCGGGTAGATTTTCATAATCGTCCGTAGAAAAGGGTTTATTGTTGTACAGAAATGGGAGCAAATGCTGCCGCCAAGATTCGGCAAAGGCGGTCACCTGTTTTCTATAATTCTCATAATCCTTGGTAGACGAACCTGCAAGAGCATTTAATTCCTGTTGTACGATGATGGCCGGGGAAACCCATTTTAATTGTGAAATCCATTGTTGTTGGTTTTGGAGCTGCCTTTCAAATCGACCTACCACTGGTTGTAATTCCTCACGCACCAATTGTTGGGAAGCCATATAACGGTGGTAAAAGCTTCTATTTTGATTTGGATCATTGATGGCATATTCGGGATGATCTCTGAGGAAGTTATCGAGTATTTGATCCTGTTTTTTGGTGGCCTCCGCTTTTGCACTTCTCATTTCATTGATCATTAGCGTTCTTGAGGGCATAGGATATAGGGCATTTCCCATTTGATTCAATACTGAGGGAATCAACAATACAAATACCAACCAAAGCCCAATAAGCGCAATGGCATTTTTTGAAGAACTGCCTACCCATAGATTGACAGCAAATGCTAGGGCAAACCAAAAGAAGATGTATCCCAATGTAACCCCAGAAACGGGCAAAAGCTCACCTATATTTACTCCACTCGGGATAATCACTGATACTAAGATTAAAACAACACCGATCATCAGCACAACCCAAAACAGCCGAATTCCCATTTTTTGGAGTACCCAAGATCGCATGGAAATGGGTTGGGAAGCGAGCAAACGTAGCGTCCCGCTCTCTTTTTCTGATGACAACACATTATATGTAAATGCTATAATGATCAAGGGCAACAAATAGATAATCACAAAGGCTAGATCAAAACTTCCGAAAAGCTGCTGAACGGGATTACTGATTTCTGTGAAGTTAAGTGCCATATCATCTCCGGAGGCCTTTGGCTTGATATAGTGGGAGAACAAATCGCTTTGACCAGTGGCAACAAAGGCCAATGGGCCAGGATTCATGGCTGCCACCCTTGGATGGTAGTTTCCTACGGCCATTGGTTTTGTCGGAATGGTCCATCGGGATGCGCTCACCTCCACGCCCCGTTGAACGGAATCCAGTAGAAGAAGCATATTTTGATCTGACTCTTTTACTTCATTAAAGGCCGCCTGGATATCATTTTTTCGCTTGTCAACTTTTTCATTGCCATTATAAAAAGCAAAAAGAAATAGGCCCAATAGCAAAAGTGTCATCAACTGGATCCAACCATTTCGCAATAGACTTTTTAACTCGTACTTAAAATTGAATTGATACATGGCTACAATTTTTTGGTGGTGAAAAAGAGAAGAAGAAAAGTACCCAAAACCCAAACGGAAAGAATAACCAGATTGGAAGTATTGGTGGCAAGGGTTTCCCCAAGTTCAGGAGGATCATACCCAAACTGTGGCATATTTTTCCAGGTATCCGCATTTGCCCTATAGCTCCACTCTCCATAAGCCGAGTTTTCCGCAAAATTACCGTTGAGAAAAGCTTGAAGCTCTACCCGATAATTTTCGGCAGCATCCGCAAAATGCCAATGGGTGGCATAATCGGTATTGGCTATGGCCATGCTCATAAATCGGGCGGGAAGAAAGGGGGATAACACGGCAAGGCCCCTGTATAGTTTGGACTGTTCCTCGAATTGGGTCTTTAGATGCTTGTAATGTTTTAGGTAGATCTCCGCCGTATGTTCTTCTCCCTTTTGCATTCGATACGCATCAAAATTGAACGGAAGTTGCTCCAAACTATCCACTTTGTACTCCTGTAGAACCTTCTTTTCCAATAATTTGGCTTGTTTGTTCCATGGGTCATGACCATCGAGTCCTTCTTTTTGATCCTGTAGGATGTTAGAGGCGAACTCCTGCCGAGTAGGGTAGGGGTGTTTGGATTCTGCGATATTACTTGCAGCTTTCGGGACGGCCAAACAGGCCAGAATCCAAGTGGCCAAGGCCACTACCAAAGCAATTCCGGACTTCTTTAGTTTTAAGGAGATAAACAGGACCATATTGATAAATATGATGTAGTACCCCATGTAAACCAAGAAGAGCATTCCCAGTGAATCCCAATTGAAAACACCATAGTTCTCCAAGTTGGTCAATACAATTCCAGCAACGATAAATAATAGAAATACTATTGTAAAGACCGGAAGGAATAGTGCAAGCCATTTCCCAAAAATCAATTTCCAAATGGGAGTACCCTGACTTTTGAGCAAGACAAGCGTACCCATTTCCCGTTCTTTGGTAAATGCGTTGTAGCCCAAGAAGACGATAAGCAGGGGGATAATGAACAGTAATACAAAATCGGGTGTTAGATCGCCAAAACGAGCCAACCCAGTTTGGTCCGCGGCTTTGCTGAATTGCGCTTCATTTCGTTTATGGGCCTCCAGAAAAATAGAGGTTCCCGTAAACTTGTCCACACCTTGGTCAACCAAGGACAATGGGTATTTTGGTTTGAAAGCATACGTTCCATAGTGCGCAGCGGAGTGTGGATTTTTTTCACCTTGATTTTCCCATACAGCACGTTCTTCATTGTCGGCCTGCTGGTATTGTTGATTGGTAATGGTATATTGCGTTTTACTGATCCATGTAGCCACTGCTATCAGTAGTAAAACAATAAGAAAGCTTATCCGTACACGACCATCCCTTAATAGTTCTCTGAGTTCTTTGATTAATGTAGATTGGATCATAGCGCTAGTTCTTTATAGTCCATGGTCTCGAGGTAGGCGCGCTCCAAATCGGAAAGGGATATATCCGTTGCCAAAAATTCCTGTCTAAGTTGTCCGCTTTTCATGATACCGATATGTGTGGCAATTTCCTTGGCCCTAAAAAGATCATGTGTTGCCATTAAAGTGGCCACACCCTTATTTCTGAGTTTTTGGAGCAATAATCCAAATTCATTGCTAGCCTTGGGATCAAGGCCAGAAGTGGGTTCATCCAATAACAGTACATTGGCATTTTTGGCTAACGCAAGTGCTATGCCCACCTTTTGTCGCATACCTTTTGAAAATGTTGAAATACGTTGATGAAATGCGGTTTTTTGCAGGCCCGCCTCATCCAGAAAGGCCTTCAGTTCGGATTTGGTAAGACTTGTGCCCCCAATGCCAGAAAAATAATCTAGGTTTTCCACTGCGGAAAGACTTGGGTACAGCATTAGATTTTCAGGAATGTAGGCCAAGTGTTTTTTAGTCTTTTTAGCATCTTCTGAAACGGCTAGGCCGTTAATAAAGGCATTTCCGGAAGTAGGCTTGATAAAACCCAGTAATAAATTGATGGTTGTGGTCTTTCCGGCACCATTGGCGCCCAAAAGACAATAGAGTTCACCAGCTTTGATGTTGAGGTTCAAACGATCCAGTACAAGGGCATCGCCATACGATTTGGTGAGATTATCGGTGGTAATCATGAGTTTCGTTCTTAGGTTAGGATGTAATCCATACATCTTCACCGTCTATTGTGACAGGGAAGTAAGGGAGCTTTAGCTATAATTAGATGGCTTGTAAGAAAATATTATAGGTGTTCCTGCGGAGGACCCCGTTGGAACAAGAGCTCAGAGCGATGGAAAATTGGTGTTTTTTCCTTTACTCTATGGGTAAGAGGGTTAAAGCAAGTGTAAAAGACCGGTTCGGCATAAAGGTAAATTACAACCGGGTTGGAATCAAGTTTGGCGCAGAGGTCACAATCAAACTCTGCCTCCGATATGGTTTGCAAGGCCCTGGTTGTTTCATATGCACCATCATCAATATGTTCGGTAAGCACATGGTAAGCACCAAATAGCTGTTGTAGGGCTAGTACAACAACCATTAGGGTGCTTAATACCGTATGCTTGAGTGATTGGTACACGAAAAACCAGTACTTTTTATTTGATTTAAAACGAGATTTTATTCAATCGTTAAATCGAAGGTTTCAGTAATGTCAGTTTCACCACCTGCATCCTCTTTGGTGCCATCGTTTGGCTTTTTAGGCTCATGGCGCAAAGTAACGGCCAGAGTTCCGGCGCTTGCATCAGTAGTGGTTAAAGTAAAAGTGATTCCCACTGGATTGGTTGTGGTAAAATTTTCTCCGGTTTCTGCGGAAACATAATCAGACTCATCATCTGTATACTCAGTAGAAGCGTTCAAAGCCCCGCCAACTTCAAAGAAGAATTGGTGCTCTGCTGCTTCACCTTCAATTTCCTCGTTTACTTCCTCGGCCGGTGTTTCTGTTTCGTTTAGAAGCACCACCGAGCCATTATAAGTGGTGTTTTCTGAAAGGTTTCCTGATACTGTAACCACTGGAGCGTCCGGACCGTCACCATCCAAATCTCTGGTTTGCAGCGTAATTGCAGCACCTCCACCTTGTGGTGTAAGGGTGACTGTCATTGTGGTGATTACTTCCTCCTCATTGATTTCTTCTGGAGCGTCGTTATCGTCACTGGAGCAGGAAGCCAAAAAGATTCCCGATACTAATGCCAATGATAAAAATTTGATAGTTTTCATGTAATAAGGATTTAATGTTAATAGTTAAATTTTAATTGGATTAAAAAATTTCTACCTAAATCGTCGGC